>JABJCN010000029.1 GCA_018668635.1 Opitutia bacterium | reverse complement strand
GGTCGTCATCACGGTCGTCAATGCCTTGGTCGTCATCACGGTCGTCAATGCCTTGGTCGTCATCACGGTCGTCAATGCCTTGGTCGTCATCACGGTCACCGCCTTCTACAGGTTCACCACCTTCGGTGGGAGAATCGGGATCCTCAGGTTCGTCCTGTGCCAACAAAAAGGATGTTCCAAAACTGAATGCACTAAGAAGAATAAGCCAACGAAGGTGTGTGGATATGTATTTCATAGATTAATTTTCTGATGTTATTTAAAAAGTGATTTAGGAAAAAGGGCCGAACAATGTGAGGCCGTTCCAGTATCCTGTCTACTCGTTTTTAAAAAAAAATGGAGGCAACAAACAGGAGGGGGCAGACAGATCAATTCTCGATCAAAAGGAGGTCCAAACTATCTGAGGAAGTAGCATCACCGACAAAAAGGCGGGTACGCTTTTTAATTGAAATTGCCTGCAAAAACGCAGTTTTTTGCATCTGGCGATGAGTGGGCAACTTACCTGGGAACTCCTGAATCAAGGCGCTGGTGCGGATAAAAAGGGATAAATCAATCAATATGTTTCGTCCCAATCGAGGTTGGCCTGGAGGAAGGAAATATACCCGTCCCGGTTGAAGAAGCGCAGAATGGGAACCCACAAGCAAACGGGGATGACCAGATAGACAAACAAGTTTCATGCCGCCGTTGGCAGTAACCTGAGTCACAATAGTTCCGCTATTGTCCAGATGAAACGAGGTGGATGGACCCTGAATACGAAAAGGCATCGACTCCGAAGGGGGGAGGCAAAGTAGCATCTCGCCACGAGACAGTCGAACCTGACGATCATGCAGAAGGGTGAAACTGGTTTCATCCCCAAGACGAACCATCTCGCCAAGAGAGCCAACCAACTCCATACGTGAACCTGGACCAAGGCTGGCAGACTGACCCCGCAGTAAAGGAACCCCCCTGTGGGTCTCTCCCTTGTGAAGAGTTTGACCTCCGGCATCGGCCTCGATCCACTCTACAAGCTTGAATTGATAATCCTCGGAATGAAGTGGAGAAAAACAAAGAAAAGCCGCTAGGGCAGTCAATAAAAGCTGACCCTGATTGGATGGAGTATACGCGCGCTTTTTCATTGTATCTAATTAGGCGTAAAATATCCTAGAAGCCAATATCGGCATTGAGTCGAACCCCTCCGTCCCAATTGGAAAATGAATACTTGTCCAGATTTGAAAAGCGGCGGGAATAGTCCAAGAATCCTGCCATGGAAAAATAGCGGAGAAAATCCCATTGAATCGCGGTTCCAAGATTAAGCAGTTTATCATTCCTGTCTTGGTTGGCCCCTTTCGAGTATTGGCTCAGATCCAGACTTCCGCGAGAATCGAGGGTCCAGTTCTTTGCAAAGGCCCATCCATGGGTAAAGCCCAACCCGGAACTCCAATGGTTTAAGCGATCATCGGTCAAGCCCTTGAATGGCGACCCATCAACCGCCAGTCCGGTTATCTCTGAAAAGGTCAGGGAATTACGCCAACGAATCCAAAGGCTTTGCCTGGTACCTGGTTGAAAAAGTTTACCGATAGACACATTGGGAGTCCAACCTGAATAGTCTTTCTCGCCATCGGCCGTATTGACAATTCGTGTCCCACGAATCCCGGCACTTAGAGCCCAGTTACCAGTTCGAAGGTAGGTATTGTCCAAAAAGAATGTCTGCGTGTCGTGGTCAAATACATCGAGCAGTCCAGACATGAAGTTGGTGCGGTTATAAACAAGGCCCGCAGTATGCTTCATGACCCCCATTCCGATACCGTAATTGCCCGCTTCGCCCAAGACGTAAAGACGGTTGGACATTATCGGTACATTTGCAGCATCCCCTCCATTAATATCAAGATAGAATGGATTGGAACGGGCGAGAATCTCGAATCGATAGCCGGATCGAACCCCGAATTGCTTTTCCTTAACCTCAACAAGCTGCTGGAGACCAAGGTCATTCAATGAAGCCGCGCCATTGGCAGGAATTGTGACCGTCTTACCAAGACCAAGCAAAAAGGCCACGATAAAAAGCATGGAGATACGTCGAAAAAGAATGGCAGACATGTGGATCATTGCCCAAAAGACTCAATGGAAACCCGACTTCCATGCTGATCAAAGCTTGGACGGTCATTCATTATGTTGGCAGGGCCTCCATAACTGACCGAAGCAATAAAATTAACCCTTCCTGGAAGGCTGGAGCCAAAATTGGGATAGACACCGTCAATACCACCAAGTTCGGAGATTAAACGCACCTCGGAACCAGATGGAAAATCAACATTGCGGAGATCCATGGTGGTGGCCTCCATGTAGACTTGGCCGAGACCACTGGAGAAGGTCAACCCATTCACGTCCATTTTGTTTTGGGCATAAAGAAGAGCCCGGTTCCCCGCCCCGGCACGAATACTTGAATCCTGAATAATGAGATCATCCAGAGTCCCCAGTCCCAAATGATCCTTGGTCTCCAATGACACCTTGACAATACGAATGCTTTTACCAGCTCCCAAGCCAAAATTTGACCCATCGTATTTCACCGTTGATCCTTCCGCAATTTTAAGATCGTCTGCAGCACCGAGAGCAAGCGTATGATCCATAACCTCATGCCCGCCATTTGTGAAAGTCACATCACCCTTGATCCGCATGTCACCGCCTGCTGTAAAAGCCAAAACTTTTGTCTTGTACGGGGACTGGGCATCTTTGCCGACCCACTTTCTAACGTCCACAGTGGAACCGGCCTCAATCGTCATGTTTTTTCCACCATAGGCGGTGAAGTCATCTGTCGTTAATCCAAAGATGTTTCCAACTGTATCCCTGTTCTTCCTGTCACGAAATTGTCGAGTGTTCAAGAGATTGGTGTTATTGGAATCATTGATAGACTCAACCAATTCCCCAACGAACTCGTTGGACGAGGTCAGCTTTCCGGAGTCAATGGCATTGACGATATTCTCGGCAATTAATTCATTCCCTGAATTGGCAGCAACAAGCTTAACCACCTCGACAGAAAATCGGTTGGACATCAAACGACCCCGTGTAAATATTCGATCCTCATCCAATGGGTTGCTGGAAATATTAGTGTCCGTGAGGATCAGGTTGGCCAACACTCCCGCCTCAGAAATTATATCCAAGGCTTCTTCCGCATCTATCAACTCCACCAATTTATCTACTTCAATACCGGTGTCTATTAATTCCACCACACCAGATAAATCGACATCAGCATCTATCCATTGCTCCAATTTATCTACTTCAATGCCGGTGTCTATTAATTCCACCACACCAGATAAATCGACATCAGCATCTATCCATTGCTCCAATTTATCTACTTCGATACCGGTGTCTAATAATTCCACCACACCAGATAAATAGTAGAGGGCATCCCCCCGACTCATCCCCGCCACAATCTTAATGTCAAAGCCGAAGCGAAGCAGCTCCATCCGTGGGTCTGACTCTCCCGATGACAGCTGAAGGACACTTGCCGGGGACATTTCCGGATTCGTGATGGCAAATTGCCCTTGCAACCCGGCAGAAAAAGCGAGGGGAATCAATAGCCATAAAATGGGAAATAAGCGTATTTGAAATGATAATCCCTTCATAATCGGAAGCAGTTTTCAATAGAAAGGCCCTCTGCCGCAAGTAAAAATGAGTAGCAAATGATATCTTCTGCAATAAAAAGATTTGATCCTTGACGAGGAACGCCTTCACTTGGCGACCTTTTTTTAATCCTCGTATCGCTGAAATGATTAGACTTTATAAAACAATGAGTGGTGCCGTTGCGGAAAAGGCTGGTGCCTACCACCTCCTAGACTCCCCTTGCTGGGACAGCCTTATTAATCGAGAAAACCTTTATCACCATATCAACGGACTTCTTGATGTGATTGAACCATCAGATGACGCGGCCATCGCGGCCGAGAGTCCCCTCGCTCCCGTAGGTATGCAGGAGGTGTGGGCTGCCGGTGTTACCTACTTCTCCAGTCGCCTCGCCCGCATGGAAGAGTCGAAAGACGCTGGCGGTGGAGATTTCTATAGTCGGGTCTACGAAGCCGACCGTCCTGAATTATTCTTTAAATCAACACCGGCTCGCGTGCGGGGACCAGGAGAAAAAGTTCGCATTCGCAAGGACTCTGAATGGGACGTGCCCGAACCTGAAGCAACACTCTTTATTAATTCATCAGGCTCCATCCAAGGCTACACGATTGGCAACGACATGAGTAGCCGTAGTATCGAGGGAGAAAACCCCCTCTACCTTCCCCAAGCCAAGTCCTACGATGGTTCTACCGCACTCGGTCTCTGTCTCCTTTTAACCGAGGAGGCCCCGTCGCCGGAGACAGGCATAAGCCTGGAAATCCTTCGTGGCGGGAAAACTGCCTTTAGTGGAAAATCCAGCCTCGCCATGATGAAGCGGAACTTTGAGGAACTCGTGGAATTTCTTTACCGTGAGACATCATTTCCCCACGGGGCCTTCCTTATGACCGGCACCGGCATTGTTCCAGGCAACGACTTTACCCTCCGCTCCGGAGACGAAATTAATATCACCATTGATGGCATCGGCACTTTGACCAACCCGGTAGAATAAACTCCATTTAAGAACCCTTTAATTCAGCAAATCCATATCCAAAACCCACAATGACTCTCCAAGGCACTTCCATCATCGGCAACGAAAACGGCTCCGGGAACGAGTCCCCCATCCATGGGATCAATCCTGCATCCGGCGAAATCCTCCAACCGCCCTACCCCTCAGCCACTGAGGATGAAATCAAACGCGCCTGCAAACTTGCAGGGGACGCATTTGACACCACGTCCAAACTTTCCGGCAAGGACCGGGCTGCTTTCCTGCGTAAAACAGCGGACAATATTGAAGGCATTGTCGAGGACTTGGTCCTCCGTGCCACCGCAGAGACCGGGCTTCCCGAGCCCCGCATCCGAATGGAGACCGGAAGGACCTGTGGTCAACTCCGTCTATTTGCCGGTCTCGTCGAGGAAGGTTCCTGGGTGGATGCCCGTATCGACCAGGCGAATCCTGAACGCCAACCCATTCCCAAACCCGACACCCGTTCCATGCTGCGTCCCGTTGGACCAGTCGTCGTTTTTTGCGCCAGTAATTTCCCGCTCGCCTTCTCCGTGGCAGGAGGAGACACCGCCTCGGCCTTTGCCGCCGGGTGCCCGGTCATCGTGAAAGCGCATCACGCGCATCCGGGTACAGCGGAACTGGTGGGCCAAGCGGTGCGCCATGCCGTCCGTGAATGTGGCCTCCCCGAAGGAACCTTCTCCCTCATCTACGGCTCCGGCCGAACAGTAGGAGCCCAACTTGTCCAGCACCCGGTGGTCAAGGCCGTCGGGTTCACCGGTTCCCGTGCTGGAGGCCGCGCCCTCTTCAATCTCGCATCAGCACGCCCGGAACCCATTCCCGTCTACGCAGAGATGAGCAGCGTTAATCCCATCTTCATCCTTCCCGAAGCACTGGCCGAACGAGGAGAGGAAATAGCAACCGGACTCCACGGCTCCTCCATTATGGGCGTGGGGCAGTTTTGCACCAATCCCGGCATCGTGCTCACGCAAGCTTCTGAATCCGCAAAAAACTTTGCCTCCAGCTTCACGGAAAAAATGTCGGGAACTGGTGCGGCCACCATGCTCCACTCCGGCATCCGCGATGCATATGAGAAAGGTGTCGAAGCCCATGAAGGCATTGCATCGGTGCTGACTCTAACACGCCATAATGAAGAAGCGGGACCCGGCCAATGCAGCGTTGGCACGGCGGTATTCTCCACAACTGCTGAAGAATTCCTTGCCCACCCGGAACTCACCAATGAAATCTTCGGACCTGCCTCCCTGCTGGTTCAATACACGGATCACGGCCAAGCGTTGGATGTCGCGAAAAAACTAGAGGGTCAACTGACCGCAACGATATTTGGCACCGACGATGAACTTGCGAAGAACAAGGAATTAATTGCCGTACTTGAATCCAAGGCCGGACGACTAATCTTCAACCAATTCCCGACAGGTGTCGAGGTCTGCCACTCCATGGTTCACGGGGGTCCCTACCCGGCAACAACAGACGGGCGTTCCACCTCGGTGGGAACAGGTGCAATCCTTCGTTTCTCTCGCCCGGTCTGCTACCAAAACTTTCCACAAGGTTCACTCCCGGATGAAATAAAAGACGGCAACCCGCTTGGAATTAATCGTACAGAAAACTAGAATCAGACCTTAAAATTTCGTCTTAAAGCCTTCAGCCAAACGTACCCATGTCTCCGCTCGCTCTTCTGGCCACCGGAATAGCGATGGTCATCGCCGGAATAATTTTCCTGAGATTACATGCAGCACTGGCACTCCTTCTGGCGGCAATAACAGTGGGTGTCCTGACCCCTAGGGAAGCCATTCAGTCCTATGCCTTGGATAAGGGAGAATCAATCGAATCGGCGGAAAAACTTGCCCATGCCCCGATTGGGAAAAGGGTTGCACAGGGCTTCGGCAATGCCTGTGGGAAAATCGGCATCCTTATAGCAATGGCGGCCATCATCGGCAAATGCCTCCTCGATAGCGGTGGTGCCGATAAAATCGTACGCTCAGCCTTAAAACTCGTTGGTGAGAAACGAGCCCCCATCGCTTTCCTTGGTAGTGGGTTCACACTAGGGATGCCTGTATTTTTCGATACAGTTTTCTACCTCATGCTCCCGCTGGCCAAAGGCTTCACCGCCCGAACGGGCAAGAACTACCTGCTGCTCGTCCTTGCCATCGTTGCAGGCGGAAGCATGGCTCACAGTCTGGTGCCCCCGACTCCCGGACCACTGCAAGTCGCATCTGAACTTAATGTTGATATTGGCCAGCTCATGATCGGCGGACTAGTTGTTGGCCTCTTTGCCGCCCTGGTCGGCTTCGCCTATGCATCCTGGGCCAATTGTAAGTGGCCAATCCCCCTGCGCGACACCCCGGATAGCACCCTCGCTGACATACAATCCCAGGTTGGAAAGAAGGATTCAGAACTTCCCCCACTCTGGCTTTCTATGCTGCCCATCCTCCTGCCAATCATTCTAATTGGTGGATCCACAACCATGAGCCTCCTCATTGATGGTAACTCTCCAGCCAAAAACTTTTTCAACACTTTCGGGGAAAAGAATCTTGCCCTCATTATTGCTGCCATTGCCGCGCTGATACTACTGATTAGCCAGATCGGCTTCAACAAGGAGAAAATCGCCAGGACCTTTCAGGACGCCCTTGCAGGTGGCGGCATTGTAATCCTCATCACCGCCTCAGGGGGAGCTTTCGGGGTAATCCTTCAACAGACTGGCATCGGCCCGTGGATGAAAGGACAGGTCGATGCAATCGGCATGTCCACCATTCCAATTCTGTTATTGGCCTTCGGCGTGACCGCACTCATTCGCTTTGCCCAAGGTTCTGCTACGGTTGCCATGATGACCACTGCTGCCATTCTCGCCGGATTGGCGGAACCGAAAATCCTCGGGTGTAGCCCACTCTATCTTGCCTTGGCGATCGGTTGTGGATCGAAACCATTGGCATGGATGAATGACAGCGGATTCTGGGTCGTATGTAAGTTAAGTGGCCTCACCGAGGGCGAAACCCTTCGCACCTTCTCTGTACTCCTTACGGTTATGGGTCTGGCTGGGATTATGGGGACCTGTGTCCTCGCCAAGTTGGTGCCCTTGGTATAGTCGGAAAATCTACATGAAAATAACCGATCTCCGCATCCACTCCATCGCGATGGCTGATCCGCCATTGCGCAGTTCATACGGACTCCACCAGCCCTACGCATTACGAAATGTCGTTGAGGTGGAAAGCGAGGATGGCATCATCGGTATCGCTGAAACTTATGGGGGTGAACGACCGCGCGAGGCACTGGAAAATCTTCGTGGAAAAATTGTCGGGGCAGATGCCCTGCGGATACTTGGTGACCTACAAACCCTGACCCATGGAGAAGGAGGAGGGATTGAGAGATCCCAGGTCAATCTCGTCCCCGGAGAAAATCCGCTTGATACCTCGGCACGTACTTATGCCGCGATTGAGACAGCCTGCCTTGATCTTGTGGGCCAGTCCGTGGGCAAGCCGGTGTGTGACCTCATTGGCGGCCGTGTACGTGAAAAGGTTTCCTTCTCCGCCTATCTTTTTTACAAGCACGGAGGGGGCGGGGGCGAAGGTGATGACACTCGCGAAGATGAATACGGGGAGTGCCTCACACCCGGGGCCATAGTCAACCAGACCCGGCAAATGATCGAAAAATATGGCTTTGAATCCATCAAACTCAAGGCTGGTGTGCTCGACCCGGAACAGGAAGTGGAAACCATACGCCAACTACGTCAAGAATTTGGCAAGGCTTATCCGCTTCGCATCGATCCAAACAGTGCATGGAAACTCGACACCTCCCTTGAAATTGGTCGCACCCTAAAGGAGGAGCTCTCCGAAGGCGGTTATCTGGAAGACCCATGTGCCGGACTCGATGACCTCTGCACCCTGCGCAGGCAACTGCTTGCCGAGGGGATCGACACCCCAAATGCAAGCAACGTTGCCGTGACCTCTTTTGCTCACCTTCCGGAGAACGTAAACAAAGATGCCGTACAGGTTGTTCTCTGCGACCATCACTACTGGGGTGGGATGCGCCAGGTGCAACACCTCGGTAAAATCTGCCAAGTTTTCGGACTGGGCCTTTCCATGCACTCCAACAGTCACCTCGGGGTCTCCCTCATGGCCATGGCACACGTCGCGGCGGCCACCCCACACCTGACTTATGACTGCGACACTCACTATCCGTGGCAATCCGGTATTGATGAAATCGTGGAAGGTGGACGCATCCCAATCACCAATGGTTGTGTCAGCATTCCAGAGAAACCCGGACTCGGGATAACCCTTGATCATGATCAGCTTTCCAGGGGGCGGGAACGTTATGAAAAATGCCCATATCGCAAGCGAGACGATGCGGCAGAGATGCGAAAATATGTAGACCCTGATTGGCAACGGATTCTCCCCAGATGGTAACAAAAGAAATTAAACAGTGTACCCACACAAATAATACCTATGAATCCCAACGCACTACGAAAATCCCTGGAAAATGGTGTCATTGCTTTTCCGGTTACGCCATTTAAAGACGATCTTGGACTCGACCTTGACGGTCTGCGCAAGAATCTGCGTCACCTCATCAAGTTTGACTTCCGCGCTATCGTAGCCGCCGGTGGAACCGGTGAGATGTATTCGCTAACCACCGATGAATACCGTCAGGTCGTTGAGACCACAGCAGAGGTGGTGAATGGGGAAACCGCAGTCATCGCAGGGGTCGGATTCGGATACGCACAGGCGTTGGAAATGTCACGTATTGCCAAAAGCAACGGAGCTGATGGAGTCCTTGCTCTCCCACCCTACTACCCGAACGCACCAAAATCAGCACTCTTCGACTATTACCAAGCCATCGGCGAGAACACGGATCTTGGGATGCTCGTCTATACCCGTGACTGGGTCCAACTAACCCCGAACGATGCCGAGACCCTCGCCAATCGCATCCCAAACCTCGTGGCATGGAAGGACGGCCAGGGCGACACCCGTGCCTACCAAAGGATCATGCAGCACCTTGGCGACCGCTTTCACTGGATAGGGGGCATTGGTGATGATTGTGTGCCGGCATATTACTCCATTGGCATCCGCACCTACACCTCCAGTATTGCCACCGTGGCCCCAAGAATCTCCCTGCTACTGCACGAATATGCATCGACGGGAAAACATGAAGACCTGGCAAATTTAATGGCGAAATATGTCATCCCGATCTACGATTTTCGTGCCCGGCAAAAAGGCTACGAGGTTTCAGCGATGAAAGCACTAATGAATCTCACGGGACAGGTTGGAGGCCGGGTCCGTCCGCCGCTTCCCGAAGTGGATGAGGAGAAAATGCGGGGGCTGCGCGAAATGGTGGCTGGATGGTCTTCAGTATTGTAGCTTGAGCTACTTTAAGGGAATGACCTCAACAGGTCCCTGAACAGGGATGCCACCCTTGGCACGAGAATCAGAACGCGGATCAATGAATTGATTGATATCCCCTGCGGAAATTCTACGGGTTCCCTTCTGTCCATTATCAATGCGTATCGCATTTTGAAACTGGGATGGGCGACGACTGTCAGCATTCATACCATGGTGAGTGAAGAGGCCGGTGTCCATCATCTTGGTTTCCCGCTTTTTAAAGAGGCCTGATTTCAAGCGGGACCAGATAGAGCGCTTCTCCTGCAAAACATGAGTATTGTACCGCAATGTTCTCCCCGGGGCATGAAAGCTGCGATTAAACCGGGAAAAACTGGAATTATTTCGGGACATGCCGAAACGCAGGCTCTTCTGCGATTGCACCCGCGTCCCCTTGTACATTGAATCACCGTACATATTTCCAGAGATTCGAGTCTCTCGCTTCGAGTAGTCGATAGGACCCTGTCCGAGACGACCTGCATCAAGCCAGCACGGGACAGTCAAAAGAGCTGTCAGAATAAGGAACTGTGAAAATAACATTTGCATGTAAGAGTGGAAAGGCTTGCGCAAACCTCAGAAAACGCAAGAAAAACCTCCCAAGCAAAATGTATGAAAAACTATCTTAATCTACTCAAAAAAGTACTTGATGAAGGTGAAATCCGGGAAGACCGCACTGGGGTGGGGACACGATCCCTATTCGGGGCACAGGCTCGCTATGACCTGAGTCAAAGCTTTCCATTACTGACAACAAAGAAGTGCCACCTGCGATCGATAATCCATGAACTACTCTGGTTTCTCAAGGGAGATACGAACATCGACTACCTCAATGAAAATGGGGTCCGCATCTGGGACGATTGGGCCGATGGGAATGGAGATCTTGGACCTGTATATGGAGCCCAATGGGTGCGCTGGAGAGCACCTGAAGGAAGAACAATTAATCAGATTGATCAGGTAATTCGGGATATCCAGAAAAAGCCAGACAGTCGCCGCCACATCGTGTGTGCCTGGAACGTTGGAGAACTTGACCAGATGGCACTGCCACCCTGTCATGCACTCTTTCAATTCTATGTTGGACAAGGCGGAACTTTGAGTTGCCAACTCTACCAGCGTAGCGCTGACATTTTTCTTGGAGTTCCTTTCAATATTGCATCATATGCCATCCTGACAATGATGGTCGCTCAAGTCACTGGTCTCAAGCCCAAGGAATTTGTTCACACCTTCGGAGATTTGCATCTATACTCCAATCATATCAAACAGGCCAAACTACAGCTCTCAAGGGAGCCAAGGGAACTACCAAAAATGATCATAAACCCGGATGTCAAAAACATAGATGACTTCCAGTACGAAGACTTCGACCTTCGAGATTATGATCCACATCCCGTGATAAAGGCACCAATTGCAGTGTGATACAAATGGGAAACGAATTGAAAATTCATGCCATTGTTGCAATGGATCCAAGCCAAGTCATTGGGTATGGCAATGAACTTCCCTGGCATCTGCCTGAGGACCTTAAACAGTTCAAGCAACGCACAACTGGCCACACAATTATCATGGGGCGTAAAACCTTCGATTCCATCGGGCGCCCTCTACCCAATCGTCGTAATATCGTCCTGACTCGTCAGGCAATTAACATTTCTGGCGTCGAGGTCATTCATGATCTTTGCGAACTCCGCGAACTGAAACACAATGGCACCCTTTTTATTATTGGTGGAGCCGAAATTTATAGATTAGCCCTTCCCTACTGCCATGGCATCTACCTCACGCGCCTGAAGCAAGAATACAATGGGGATGTCTACTTTCCGGACTTCGAGGGTAACTTTGTGGCAAAGCAAGATATTTTCGAAAACGATGATTTCACAGTCACCCAGTGGATTAATAAAAAGCCACAACCCCTGGATTGAATAACAGGTTCAAATCTGCCCTTTAACCTTTGCCCAAAAAAGCCCAAGATACTCATGTAGAGCACGATGAGAGGTCCCCAATGACCCTATATGCGGAAAAGGAATCCCAAATGAATCCGGATCATCCTGAGATGTAATGAATGCCGTAGGCGCAAGAACCGGAGTTAAACCCTGACCTTTAAAAAGCGCGGATGCCCGGCTCATATGGTTTCCTGAAGTAACCAACAGGAAAGGCTTATTCTGAAGGATCGATTTCAAATTCCTAGCCTGATCCTTGGAGTCACGAGAATCGCCCTCCAGGATAATGGAAGAATGGTTAACACCCAATTCGATCGCCATTTCCTGCATCGTCTCACATTCCTTTTTACCATAAGAAATTAATCCACCGGAAAGGACCAGCTTAGTTTCTGGAAATTGACGATGTAATCGGATACCTTCGACCAAGCGTTGCAATGCCGGGAATTTTAAGGCACTGGACACCGGTTGAGAGGGATCTGCCCGATGACCCGCTGCCATTACAACAACAAAGTGCGGCAGGGGATGTGAAGGATCTACAGCAACCCGTTTAACCGGCAAATGGGGATTTTCAAGGGGGGCCATCAGCACCTTTGCCACTGCATCCATACCGAAGATGCAAATCCAGAGAACGCCAACCGTGACCAGCACTCGCCCCTGCCTTTCACGTTTCGCATGAAAGAACCAAAGCATCATCAACCCCCAAAGACTCAGTGTCAGACCCATGTGCAAAGGATCGAGAAAAAACGTTACAAACTTTTTAACGACAAACATAAGAAAAGCCTAAACCAAGAAAACCCTTGCTCAAGTTTACATTTTTCGCGTTTTTTCGGAGAAACTTTAAAACTCGCCTTAATTAAGAGTCAAAGTCCTAGCTGAGTAATTTCTTCCGCAAACCCCAAAGTAGATCTATCCACACGGAGACCGCGAGGATATGATCTGCCAATCACAACCAAGCCAATAGTAGTTGCGCAAAAAAAATCTTGAAACACATTTTATATATCAAGCGTGGTCTCTTTTCCTACACAAACGTGAGCGTGGACGCCCTTCTGCGCAGGGAGTTCCCAGAGTACGAAATGGAAGTTATTGATGTCCAGGAGGACTTTTTGGACAAGCGACCTTGGATACGTTGGATGAACTGGTTGGCCGTATTGTTGGAATACGCTCCGCAGATTATGTCCCGGACTCAACACCCGCAAGCCTGTTATTTCCGCACCCCTTACATTGCAAGAATAATACACCGGCATCTCCCTTCCCTGCTAAAAAAGCCGGCTGAAGACTATTTGTTCTCCTTCCAGACCTCCTCGCTATACGATGCATCAATAGCGATGAACAAAGATCGCATCCCAAACTTCATTTACACCGACCATACCCACAAGACGAATCTATACTATCCAACATTCGACCCCGACAAGCTTTTCTCAAAAAAATGGGTTCGCGAGGAACAACATATCTATGAAAATGCCGCTCGTATATTTACAATGAGTGAACATGTGCGACGCTCTGCCATTGATCATTACAATATCCCTCCAAAAAAAGTAGAATGCGTATTCGCCGGCAGTAATACGGAAACTGACACCCGAGCTCTTGATAACGATGATTTCACCAACAAAAGAATTGTTTTTGTCGGTGTTGACTGGGAAAGAAAGGGTGGCCCGGAACTAGTCAATGCTTTCCGCATACTTCTTCGAGATTACCCGGATGCCGTCCTCGACATTGTCGGCTGTAATCCGGAAATCAACTGCCCGAACGTAAACGTGATTGGCCGGGTGCCGCTTGATGAGGTGAAAACCTTTTTTCGGAAATCAAGCGTACTTTGCGTTCCCACAAAGGTGGAGCCTTTCGGGATAGTCTTTGTGGAAGCCTTTGCCCATAAAATCCCGGTTGTTTCATCCAATCTCGGCGCCCTGCCGCAGATTGTGGAACATGGCAAAAGCGGGTTCCTCTGCGACCCCGCGGATTCAACGGTGATGGCGAAGTATCTGGGCGATCTGATCAGCTCTCCAGAAACATGTCAAAGGTTCGGAAAATATGGTTATAAAAGAGTTCAAGAAACCCTGAACTGGAACTCCGTGGGAAGAATTATGGCTGAATCAATCCGTAATCATCTCTCGGATTGATTTCCTTAAGTTAATCTGGTTAAATTCCGACAATAAATGCTCGACCCAATTCTTGACAAGCTTGACCTTTCAGGTCCCAACCTCGGCATACAGGCCTTAGTCCTGTCAGGTATTCTTTATACATTGGTTCTTTTTTGCACGTACTCGAGCATCTTCAGTCAAGGTTTTCCATCGCGAACAAAAATAATTTGGATAAGCTTGGTTACATTTCTTCCCTTTGTAGGAATCTTAGCCTACCTTTTTATATGCGCAGGAATAAACCTTCAAAATCATCCTATCTTTGAAAGCTTCAATCGTCGCAAGCAGAAAGTGATGCAAAACAAGCAATGAAGAAGCAACCAACTTCACCAAGAATACAACTGGATCACCCGGGCGGGGAAAAGAAAATCCTCCTTCACTCCTGCTGTGCACCTTGTTCGGGAGAGGTTATTGAGGCTATGGTATACTCCGGACTGGATGTAACGGTTTTCTTCTATAACCCAAACATTCACCCCCGTACGGAATATGAACTGCGAAAGGATGAAAACCGCCGCTTCTGCGAAGCTCTAAAGATCTCCTGTATCGACGCAGACTATGACACCAAAAACTGGTTTCTTCGCGCAAAGGGGATGGAAATGGAGCCCGAAAGGGGTAAGCGATGCACCATGTGTTTCGATATGCGATTCGAGCGTACAGCACTACACGCTCACGAAAACGGGTTCAAGGTATTCACAAGCAGTCTAGGGATTTCCAGATGGAAAAATATGGAACAAATAAATGGTTCGGGCGCAAGGGCAGCAGATCATTACCAAGGGCTTGAATACTGGACTTACAATTGGCGTAAAAAGGGAGGGGCAAATCGAATGATTGAAATCTCGCGACGGGAAAATTTTTACCAGCAGGAATACTGTGGATGCGTATACTCACTTCGTGACACCAATGAATGGCGGTTGTCACGAGGGAAAGAGAAAATCAAGATTGGCGAGAAATACTACGGGCGGGAAGAAGAGGACAAAACCGGACGACTCTGCTCCATCGATGCGAAAGAGACTGATGCCCCCCCTTAATCCTCCTTTCGCTTCCAGCGAAATAACAGGTTCTTAACCGCCTGCAAATCTTCCAACTGCAATAACCAGAGGCAACTGCCATATATAAAGACCCCGGCAGGGATTATGCCAACTACAGCGATCAAGCTGTTAACTTTTTCGGAGGGAAGCCAGTCGATAAGCGTCAAGTTCAACCAATGGGAAACTCCAAACCATGCAAACCAACATGCCGTTCCCATGATAGTGGTCGACACCAAAACCTTGATCAGGGTGGCACCTACTCCAGGCAAAGGAATTCCCGAGCGACTCCACAGGTAGAGGCATTGCCATGCTGACGCCAGTACTCCCGCAAGCGCCAAGCCTAAAATGCCGAGCTGAAGAATCAGGCCAAGCAATACGCTAAGGACCAAGTTTACGATGACTGCCTGATAGGAGGAATGCAAAGGAGTCTTCATGTCTTGCCTTGCGTGATAACCGCGAGTGTACAAGGCAACTGCGGAGAAGAAAGGCATCCCTAGAACACTGACCTGCAAAATCGGCACAGTACGAGCAATACCATCTCCCTTGGCCAACCCCCAGCCAAACAACAGATTTAAAATGGGTTCCGCCAACACGAAAAGCCCCGCCGTCGCAGGTAAAGTCAAGATAAGTATATATCGCAATCCACGGCCAAATGATTGATGAAAACCTGTTACATCACCTTGGGCGTAAAACTTTGATATTTGAGGAAATATAACGGTGATCACGGCGATTGAAAAGATACCAAGCGGTAGCTCAACTAACCTACTAGCCAAAAAAAGCACCGCCATCCCCCCCTGCTCCACGGCAAAGGCCAAAAGACGAGAAACAAGCAAATTAAATTGTAGCACAGATGCACCAATAACACCGGGAACGAAGAGCTCCCATGTCCGCCTCAATTCCGGCGAACCACGAAGATCAAGCATTGGACGCCAACCCTGCCTATAAAGTGCCCGTGCAGGTAGAGCAAACTGGAGAAAGCCTCCAACCAAGACCCCGCCACAAAGCCAAAGCACTGTTCCCAGCTTATCCAATCCCAGCCAGAACCCACCAATGCCAAGAGAAGTGATCATACAGATATTAAGCACGATCGGCGTCATCGCAACAGTCCCAAATCGGCCAAGATTGTTCAATGCGCCACCACAAACGGCAGAAAGGCAGACCAGAAATGCGTAAGGAAATAGTAAGGCACCAAGCTTGAAGGCCAAGTGCCAGCGTGCTTCCAATTCAATAAGGGCATCCATTCCCAACAATACACCACAACCAGCCAAAGTAAGTGCGACCAATACAAGCAATACTCGGGATGCCACTTTATTGATAAGGGAAAAAAAGGCTGAACTGCCCTTATTCTCCAGCTCAGATGAAAGCACTGGGATAAATGCAGAGGTAAGAGCCCCTTCGCCCAACAGACGACGAAAAAGATTAGGCAAGGTAAAAGCGAATAAAAATGCCGAATTATATACGGACATCCCAAGCAGGGAATATATCAGCATATCACGGACCAAACCGGCCACCCGTGAGCCAACGGTGCTTCCCCCAACAATTAGGATGTCAGCAATATTCTTCCGTGGTTCCACAAGGTTTTAAACTAAGTTGGGATACTACATAACACCCCTTTGCATGCAAGTCACTACACGGCGAAAATATAAGAAAATCAGACAATGGCGAAACGCACCCGCCATACCAAGTGAAACTAGTTCTTCTCTTTCTTTGAGGAGGGAGGGGCGCTTGAGACGCTTTTAGAGCTATCATCCTTGGCTGGAGTAGGAGAAGTATCTTTCCCACTGTCTTTTGAGCCTTCTGCTTTCTTGGTATCACCAGCATTTTCCGATTTTGGCTTTTTCTTATAGTCAGTTTCGTAAAACCCACTCCCCTTGAATATAATTCCAGCACCGATGCCAATCTTACGCCGTAAGGATTTCTCCTCACATTGCGGACACTTAGTCAGACGATCAGCCGACATGGACTGGAAAATATCAAACTCATGAAAGCAACTATCACAGATGTATTCGTAGGTGGGCATAGGGAAAAAATGATTACGTTAAACAAAAATGGTCAGATATTCGCATTACAAAAAAAACCAAGACAAAACGAATCCGGAAACAATAATTTGCTGACTTGCGAATGAAATATGAACGGCCATGATGCACAATTCACAAGTAATCTTCAATGAATCATAAGGACCAATTTCAAGCCTATTGCAAAGAAGTTGAAACAGGTATAGATCAATACCTGCCAACCGCACAAACCCGACCGGCACAACTACATTCTGCAATGCGCTACAGCATGGAGGCTGGGGGGAAGCGATTGAGACCAATACTCGTACTTGCGTCACGGGATATGTTTTCTCCAAATGTGGACGCACTACCTGCAGCCGTAGCAGTCGAGTGCCTACATAGTTACACTTTGATTCATGACGATCTTCCTTGCATGGACAACAGTGAACTACGCCGGGGCAAGCCATCCTGCCATATACAGTTTGACGAGGCGACTGCAGTCCTTGCAGGAGATGCTTTATTAACCCATGCATTCCAAATACTGGCTACGGAATATGTCAATGAACCGAGCATTTCAGCGCAATTGACAGCCATCCTAAGCAAAGCGGCTGGCAGTCAATATTTAATTGGTGGCCAAATGGAGGACGTTGCAAATGAAGGTTGCCATCCAGAGGTAGAAACACTTGACTATATCCATCGCAACAAGACTGCTGCACTACTTACTGCATCTTTGCACATGGGCGCAATCCTCGGAGGCGCCAATAAAGATCAAATAGAAAAAATTCTCCAAATAGGGGAATGCATCGGGCTTACATTTCAAATTGTGGATGACCTACTTGACCAGAACGGCAAAGAAAGCAAAATCGGCAAACCAGTCGGTGCTGACCGTGAAAATAAAAAAACGACTTACCTATCCCTTTACTCCGCGCAGAATGCACAAGGATTGATCCAATCACTGACCAAGGATGCCAGCCGGATTTCTAAAGCATTGGCCGGGAAAAATTCATTCATCGTCTGGTTGGTCAATCAACTTGCAAATCGTTCTAATTAAGCCTGCATTTGGAAATCGTTAATTGCTTGTAATTTACTTTTTGATTTGAAAGCTTAACTTTTCCTGTTACGAAAACTTTGAATCATGAAAGTTCTTTGCCTACAAATACCATTAATTATCTTTCTTCTTGGAGGTTGCACAACCTATGTTGGACTGCACCAACCGGAAAAGCTGATGGTACCTCAGGGGCAAACCAACCTTGAAACAATACAGGTAGCGATACGTGAAGGAGTATCCAAGCAGGGATGGAAGGTCGTTGATGAAGGGCCAAACTATCTGATAGTTTCAAGTGAACCCTATTGGCGGGCACGTTTCCCTGTCATACAAATCTCATATTCCCAATATTCAGTCGAGTTTGCCTATGTGAGTAGCCGTAATCTGCGTTACACATACATAACGGAAGGCAAACAACTGGTTAGGCGAGACTACAATAAGATGGTGAACGGACTCGTGCAGTCTATCCGCTACCAGATGGATCAAACTCCCCGAAGGCGTTTGTAAACCAGCAACTTTTCTGAATCAATGGAGCCAGAGATGACTCAGTTGATAAGGAAACGAGATAGATAAACAGCAAGGGCAACGATGCCCCCTGCCGACCCAAGAATTCCGAGAAGAAATACCTTCATCCCAAGCGGTAAATGCCCAACGTTATAGCGTAGAATACAATAGATCGCTCGGAACCCATCTTTCATCCCAATTTTCTTACCCTCATCATAGGTGCGTCCAGAGTAGGAAATACCCATCTCAAAAATACGTACATTCTTGCGGGAAACTTTTGCCACGATTTCTGGCTCGAAGCCAAAACGATTTTCTTGAATTTCGATATCTTGTAGAACCTCTGTCCTGAAGACCTTGTAGCAGGTCTCCATATCGGAGAGGTTGAGGTCCGTCATCATGTTGCTCAAGAAAGTGAGAAAGCGATTGCCAACCGAATGCCAAAAATAGATGACACGATGCGCGCCGCCGGTAAGGAAACGTGACCCTAGCGCAACATCGGCCTTGTCGTCTTGAATCAACTGGATGAGTTGGCGAAGATCATGAGGGTCATACTCAAGGTCAGCATCCTGAACAGCAACAACATCCCCGGTAGCTTGCCGAAACCCAGTCCGCAATGCGGCGCCCTTTCCTTGATTTACTTTATGGTGAAATGAACGAACCTCCGTAAATTCATTCTCCAACTCTCGAGCAATCCCAAGGCTCCCATCCTGTGAACAATCATCCACAATGAGAAGTTCAAGTTGTAAGGTGTCACTCGCTATCTCGCGTACGCGACCAACTGTCTGACGAAGAGTTTTCTCCTCATTATAGCAAGGAATGACGATAGAGGCAGTGAACATATTAAAGATAGCACATTGTGGAAAACCTGTAGTCGCTCAAACTAAATTTTTATAATGAGAAAGGCTTCGTTCAATCAATCATGAGCCATTTTCTCTGCAACAATACTTCATCCCCCACTGAACCAACCTTTAATAATATCCTTCCCGTACTTGAGAATCAGGATTGTTAAAAAAGTAGCTCCAATTCCAGCAAGACTACTGAGACAAAGGACAAGTCCATCATTTTGAGATAAGCCAAGGCCAATGAGGAAAATAACCATGGCAGGCGCGGTATTGGTACCAGGAATCGGGATCATCATGAACGAAGCCATCACAATGACAAGCAACGCCGGCAAAAACTGTAAAAGCCTTCCGGTAAACCAATGAAAGCGGGGACGCACAAAGGTTTCCGTCCTGGCAAGAAATGCAATGCCAGCCGGCACCATTTTCTCCATGAAGGAACGCTTGAAGGAAATTCTAAGCACCCATTCCGGAAGCCAGGGTACCTTTCGACCAAGAATAAGTTGTCCTGCCAATAGCGCCAATATAATGCCGAAAGGGATGCTATACCCTGGGGCGGGAACAGGTAGCGCACTTGGCAAGGCAAACATCATAAGCAGAATTCCAAAGCCCTTCTCACAGAAGCATTCAAAAAACTGGCGCATCAAAATACGGTCCCCCGTTGCGTTATCAAGCATCTCACGCAAGCCCTGGGCGAGACTACGTTCACCTGTGTTTTGGGAATTATTCTTAATATCCACCGACTTGACCTCAAGGGAATGCTTGAAAAAATAACCTCAATAACGCACCTTGCTACCAAATATCAATTCAATACATACACATGGTACAAAATCTCTGCAGTCAGCATGGGTGAACCAAAGCCCTTGATCAAAACAGGGCTTCTAGGCGGAAGCTTTGATCCGGTACACACCGGACACCTTATTATTGCACTTGACGCAATGGAAGCACTCGGACTGGAAGAGATATTCTTCATCCCCGCAGCGCAAGCTCCACTAAAGCAGAACGATCCCGGTGCGAAACCTCACCACCGGAAAGCCATGCTTGATGCCGTTGTCGCAGACAATCCAGCCTATCAGGTACTTGATTGTGAACTTGAAGCCGGCGGCGTCAGTTATTCCATTGATACAATCCGCAGTCTCAGCCAAAAATATCCAGAACGCAGCTTTTTCTGGATTCTTGGCGAGGATCAACTACAGAAACTTGAAAAATGGAAAGACATTGACGAATTATGCCAATTGGTAGAGTTCGTCGCCTTGGATCGTCCCGATCATCCGATGAAGACCCCGCTTGTAATCCCCAAATCCCGATGCCACCGGTTTTGTGGTCACCTTTTTGCCATTAGCTCTTCAGAAATCCGTGAGCGCATCAAAAATGGAAAATCCATCAATGAATTCCTTCCGGCAAATGTTGCCAAATATATTTTAGACCATCACCTTTATAAAAACTAATGCCCACTCTGCAATCCCCCCCCAAGTCCACACCGGAAGAAACCCTAAAGCATGTCACGCAATGCTGCAAAGCACTTGATGGGAAGAAGGCTGGTAAACTCGTAGTTCTTGATATGCGTAAAGCATTTGATGTCACAGACTACTTTGTCATTGCAACAGGTACTTCCGCCCCACACCTGCGAGCACTCTTCAGTGAAATGGATGCCGTCCTTTCAAATCTCGGATACCAGATTCCGTCAAAGATGAAGGACTACCACACTGGATGGGTGGTGGTGGACGCAATTGATTTTGTTATCCACCTGTTTACCGATGAACAGCGAGAATTTTACTCAATTGAACGCCTCTGGAAAGACTGTCCACAGGTGAAAATAGATATCTAGTCAACGCGATTTCCTACGGTGCTTAAGCTCAGCATGCATGGGAAGAGAAAAGGTGAATCCAGCTTGCTGAATAGCTTGTGCAACTCCGGTTACTGCCTGATTGGCAATGTCAGATGGATCACAACCTGTGCGCTCAGCAATCTGTTGCAAAAGATTCATCGTCTGCGGATTACAGCGAATTTCTCGCTCCTCAGTTCTCTCGGTGTCACGCATGAACGCTTCCAAATCCGTATCAATTGAAATACCCGACTTATCGGGAGAGGTTCGGGCTAACTTTTCTGGTGACACGTGCTTAACAGGATCCTTTCTCCTAACCTGCTCCTTCGAAAGCACCTTGGCAATCACCTTCTTTTTTGTCTGTTTCGGCACAGAGGAAGAAGCACGAGTTTGAACGGGGGCAACCGCCTTGGACGGGATTGGTTTCTCTCGCGATTTTGCAACAGATTGTGAAGCTGAAATTGATCTTGTCGACTTCTGTTGCGAAGCAGGACTTTGTGTCAACGGCGATTGGTTCGTTGGTTTTATATTCGATGAATTTTGGTGGGGCACCTTTGGTTGGCTCGTTTCCACCATGTCGGTTTTTGGCGCTCTTTCAGGCATGACTGCTGGAGCAGATGCTACAGGTTCATTTGAACCCCGGGATGCACCCGGCTTGGGAATCTGAAAATCAGCCGCATTTACTGACTCTCTTGGAAAAATTAATTTCTTTCGCTCAGTGGAGTCCTTCGAAGGTGTCTGGACAATGCGCTCCAATACTTGTCCAATATTTCCCGCAGAACCCGATGTATTCCCATTTTCTTGTTTTGCCTCAATCGTCTCCATACCCATATTTTCTAAAAGGTCTTGGTCTATGGAGTAAAGGTACAAGTTCAAAAAAAGAATAGGAGCCTCCCGTATCCCGCATTAATCCACAAAAAATTGTTTTGTGAGAAAAGGCTGCTTTCGCATCCTTGATTTTTAAATACAAAGAAAATTATGTTCTACGATGAAGTCAAAATCTCAGCAAAAGCTGGAGACGGAGGAGACGGTATAGTCAGCTTCCGTCGGGAAAAATATGTGCCCAATGGTGGACCGAATGGGGGAGACGGGGGAAAAGGAGGTGATGTTATCCTACTGGGGGACCGCAACGCAGGCGACCTCAGAACCTTTCACTTTAAGCCACAGTGGAAAGCAAAAAACGGGCAACCAGGCATGGGTCGAGACAAGTATGGCAAAAATGGAGGTGCACTCACACTAAAAATCCCACTCGGTACTGTAGTCATTGATCGCCCCAGCGAAATGATTGTGGTAGAGATACTGGAGCATGGACAGAAACTCGTTCTGCTTGAGGGAGGCAAAGGTGGATTGGGGAACCGACACTTCAAGTCCTCAACCAACAGAGTGCCTCGCCAGTGCACCCCGGGTAAACCTGGTGACGAAGGCGAGTTCAGCCTTGTTCTAAAAAGCATAGCAGATGTGGGTCTTGTCGGTTTTCCAAATGCAGGGAAGTCCAGTCTCACCCGTCAATTCACGAATGCCCGTCCTCGAATCGCACCCTACCCATTCACCACGCTAAACCCCTCCGTAGGCATCATCGATTACGGTGAAGAATACCGCACAATCCTACTGGCGGACATCCCCGGACTTATCGAGGGAGCCAGTGACAATCGAGGTCTGGGTCATAGATTCCTTAGACATATCGAGCGCTGCAAACAATTTATCCTTATCCTGGACATGGCAGGCGTCGACGAGCGGGATCCTCTGGAAGATTATAGGAAACTTCTCACGGAACTGGAGCAGTATGAACCAGAATTCCTCGACCGACCAAGGCTCATCGCCGCAAATAAGATGGACCTCCCGGGAGCAAAAGATAACCTCAAACGCCTCAGCAAGGAAACCAAGGAAAAAATACTGCCCCTTTCCTGCGAAACCGGTGAGGGTCTTGATTTCCTGAAAAAGGCCCTTGCTGAACAATGAATT
>JABJCN010000138.1 GCA_018668635.1 Opitutia bacterium | reverse complement strand
GGGAACGAAATCGCCATAAGGTCGCGGGCCCAGCTTCTTGACCGTATTGGTGAGCATGCTCTTCATCTTGCGAAGTTGCCGGGCGTAGCCTTGGTCACCTGCCAAGTTCTTTTGCGACGTCGGATCATGAGTGAGATGATAGAGTTGGTCGGCGGAAAAAGTTCCGGGGTGGAAATCCTTGGCCCTGGAAATTCCACCGCTCAAGCCCAGGAAAGTTTTGAATGCCCGGTCCGACCGGTTTCCTTGGGCCGACGCAATTTGTTCGTCGGTGTAACGAAGACTGATGTATTCCCACTCATCCGTTTTGATTGCCCGGGCAGCTCCCTGTTCGGCATAAATGAATTTTCGGACGGAAACGGATGGATCCTGGAACATGGGTAGTAGGCTTTTCCCATCGATATGGTAGTCTTCGGGTATCTTGGCTCCGGCCAATTCGAACCAGGTCGGAACGAAATCGGTATTTTGAAGAAGTCCGTTGCTGATCGAGCCGGGCTTGATGACTTTTGGCCAGCGGATGAGGCAGGGAATTTCCGTTCCCCGGGTCTTGATCAACGATCCTTTTCTCTCCGAGCCGTGATCCGATACGAAGACCACGATCGTGTTATCGGCAATCCCAAGGGTATCTAGTTTGTCGAGGATCAATCCGAGGCTGTCGTCCATCCAGAGGTAGCCAACCTCCGCTTCGGTCAGGCCTGCCTTTTGGATCCGTTTCCATACGGATTCGCGATCGATCAACCCCAAGGGTTTTTTCAAGAAGCCCTCTCCGGTAACGAGCTCTTTTTCCATCATTGATTTGAACCATTCACCATTTGGACCGTGCAACAAGGTGGAACAGCAGTGCAAATAGAAGGGCTGATCCTTGTGTTCCTCGATAAACTCTAACGCGGCCTGTGCGGTCCAGTCCGGGTTATGTCCCTTGAAGGGACTCTTGAGATTCCCCCAGTAAATATTCTTGGCCCAGGTAAACCCGTTCTTTTTCACTAAGTCTCTTTGTAATTTCTCGAGTTTGAATTTCCGCTCGTTGAGTCCCTTGGTGTACTTCGCGTTCTTTGGCACCTCGAGGTCACCGAAGAGCGCCCCTTCATTCCCGTGGTCCATGTCGTGAACGTGATATTTCCCTACAAAACCGGTGGCGTACCCGGCATCCGCGAGAACTCTTCCCACGTTCATCCGGTCGGACTCCAATCCGACGTTGAAGGCGGGCAGCGCCTGCGTGCCTTTGGGGCATTCTCCGAGAAAGGTCTTGGAGTGGGATGAACTGGCGTAACGTCCGGTCAGGAAGGTGTAGCGCGAAGGCGTGCACACCGTACTGGTCACATGGGCATTGTGGCAGATCATTCCTTCCTTGGCCAAACGGTCGAGGTTGGGAGTCAGGACCTTGCCTCCGTAGGGGCTGGTCTCGGGCTTGTCGTAATCATCAACCAGAAAGACGATGACGTTGGGTCTTCCGGTCTTTTCTCCATATGACGGGGAAAGGAAACCGCCCGAACAAAGAAGTATGATGTATGCTAGGTGTTTTAATGACATTTCAATATTATTGTTTTGGAAATCAGAAAGAGGGTCTTGCACGTGTCGAGTTTGACCGATGCGTAATCGGGCGAAGTCTATGGTTTTGTTTCAGGAGGAAGGACCGAGCGCCATCCATTCTTGAGCATCTTTCCCAAACGATTAAGAGTTTTGTTGTACTCAGGAGAGGCGGCCAAGTTGACGTTTTCATCGGGATCCGCCTTCAAATCAAAGAGCATTTTCTGTCCGTCATCGAACTCGGCATAATTGAATCGGTTGGTGATGAGGCTTTCGGCTGGGCCGAACTTGGAGAAAGCGGCGCTTTTCCATTTCAAGTGGGGGTCTCCCAACAAGGGCTTGAAGCTCGTTCCCTCGAGTCCTTTATTGACCGACCTTAAGCCTGTCATTTCGATGAGGGTGGGGTAGAGGTCAACGAATTCAACCAAGCGGTCGCATGCTTGTCCGGATTTGAATCCTGGAGCGGATACGATCAACGGCGATCGAGTCGACAGATGCATGACGTTGTGCTTACCCCAAAAATTGTGCTCGCCCAGGTGCCATCCGTGGTCTCCCCAAAGGACGATGATGGTGTTTTTTCGGAGATTCAGGTCGTCCAGGGTTTTCAACACCTTGCCGACTTGGGCGTCGACGTAGCTTACGCATGCATAATAGCCGTGCAGGCATGCCCGATGCCATTCCTCGCTGTTGTATTTCATTCCCCGGTTGTGGTAGTTATGAATCTCGCCCGAACCTCTGAGCAAGGAGGGGGCGTCTTGGGGATATTCGCGGTTCTCCGCAAGTTCAAGGGATGCCCGGTCGTAAAGATCCCAGTATTTCTTAGGTGCGTAAAAGGGAAGGTGGGGCTTCTTGAACCCACAGGCTATAAAGAAGGGCTTGTCCTGCTTTTTCATGCGTTTAAGATCGGCAATCGTCTTGTCCGCAATTTGGCCATCCGGGTATGCGTTGTCATCTACCTTGGGGGATTCCAAAACCGGCCCGCGTTTCTTTCGCCCGCCAATCATGGATTTTGACTTTGGGTCGAGAAAGTAAGCACCGCCCATGTCGGGCTTCCAGGGATTCTCGTTCCAGCTTCGTTTTGCAGTATCGTTTAGGTGGTGAAAAATCTTCCCGTTGGAAATGCAGTGGTACCCAAAGTTCTTCAGTTCCTCGGCCAAAGTCATGGCTCCGGGAGCATCCTTTTCAGCAAAAGTGTCGTACTTGAGAAAACGTTTTTGGGTCGGCCGAAGTCCGGTCATCAAGCTGGCCCGCGAAGCACCACAGACTGCAACCTGGCAATATGCCCGTTTGAAGATGGTTCCTCCGGTTGCAAGCTTGTCGATATTTGGGGAACGAACCTCCTTGCCTCCAAAGCATCCGAGTTCAGGTCGAAGGTCGTCGATAGCGATGAAGAGTATATTCGGTTTGGCGTAGACTGGGCAAAACCCCATCAAGCAGAATGTGGCAAATGGCAAAAGACGTTTGCTCATGAGCTGAGTTTTCTGGCTATGGGTTACGCACTTCGGGCATTTTTTTGGCGAAGGAGCAGTTCGTTCTTTCGAGTTCGGAAATCGTTTTCTTTCTGAGCTTTCGAAGAAGATTCAGATGCTTGTCATTCATCGCCAAATTAATCAATTCATCTGGATCCTTTTTCATGTCGTACAATTCCTCGGTTTCTCCGGGGAGAAGGTTTCTTATATATTTATAGTGATCCGTTCGAAGGGAAACCCACCAGGGTACCCTTTGCTTTTGGTAAATGGGATCGTCGTTCATATCGATCACTTCGTCGCAGTTTTCTCCAAAGCTCATGCCTGTATGTGCAAGCAGGAGGGGGCTCTTCCAATCCCTTCGTTCGGGTTTCTCCAGAAGAGGAGTGAGGTCGCGTCCGTGCATATTCCAGGGAAGTTCAAGTCCGGCTGTCTTGAAAAAAGTGGGGACCAGGTCGGCCCCCCCGACCGGCTTGGGACAGACTTTCCCCGCAGGGAAATTTTTTGGCATGCTGACAATGAGCGGCCCACGGATGGTACCGTCGTAGGGAGCCAACTTCATTTGAAATCCCTTTTGTCCCCAGGCAATCCCCTGATCGGCACCGAAAACGATCAGGGTATTCTCGTATTGGCCAGTTTCCTTAAGAGCCTTGATCAACTTACCAACCCCTTCGTCGATTGCGATCACCCCCTGATTGTA
Source organism: Opitutia bacterium (assembly GCA_018668635.1). Taxonomy (GTDB): domain Bacteria; phylum Verrucomicrobiota; class Verrucomicrobiia; order Opitutales; family JABJCN01; genus JABJCN01. The sequence goes on along the minus strand of JABJCN010000138.1, from coordinate 18,906 downwards.
CTGTCTCTCCAGTGAGTGAAGGTCGGTGCCGTGAATGAACTTTCCGCTTACGGTACGACCGGCAAATCGTCCTGCCTTGAGAATGGGCAAGCCATTGGGGCCGGGAATCCACTGTTCCTTGTCGCGCGAATATTGGGGCTTTCCTTTTCTTGGAGGGTAAATGTCCTTAGGGATTTTCACCTTTGCATCCGGGTAGTTTTCGAAGTGGCGCTTTGCCGGTGTGAAGGGCCCGTGGACAGCACCGTAGCACAACCAGAGGTAGAACGGTTTGTCTTTGTCTTTTCCATGGCCTCCACGGATATATTCTTCGGCCCACTTTGTGTAGTTGTCAGTTGAATAACCCTGTGTCATTATCGGCTTTGGGCCGTTTGTCTGGATGAGTTGTTCCTTGAAGTAATTGCCGGAGTTCTCCGGGAAGGCCGGTCGGTTCCATACTTTTTGGAAGTCCCAATCCCTTCCGAAGCCATTATCAATTCCTGTGTGCCATTTTCCTATCTGTGCGGTCTGGTAGCCGTTTTTCCTGAAAACTGCAGGCCAAAAAGGGCATTTTTCCGGGTCGTAAGAACTCCCGGGATATTGACCTTCCATCCGCATTGACTTGATGCCATATGATTGATGACCGGTGAGAAGGGTTGCTCTAGATGCCATGCACCATGAACTCATGTAGCAATTAGCAAAGCGAATACCGGATTCGGCCAGGGAATCTATGTTTGGCGTCTTAACCCAGTTGGGTGCTTCCGGGTAACAACCAACACTGCGGTGTGAGTGGTCGTCTGTGAAAATGAAAAGGATATTGGGTCTTTCAGCCTGAAGGACTCCACATGCCACCAAGTTGAACACAGTCAGGAGCACTAGGCATTTGGGGATTCTCATTGTTTTCTGAGTTTGTGTTAATCGGTTTTCCTGTCGGGTGATAAGTTGGTATCATCAAATTAATGGGGCAGTTGTACCAAACGCCAAGCGCAATTTTCTGCAAGTTGCTTTCGTTCAGCGGTTTTAAAACAGGTGAGGACTTGGGATAATCGTAGGAAATTGCCCTCCCCACTTAATTTATCACCCAAAATTCTCGCTGAACTGAATGATCCTCGCAAGGAGTGGTCTTCACAGTTGATGGATCCCTCCTTCATGGGGCTGATACATCTTCCATCCTGGAACAAAAACCAAAAGAAAAGATGATTGAGAATTTGAGAAGATTTTAACCTGAATGCCTTGTGCAAAATTTCTCCACAATTCCCTTTATTTCAATGACTCGATGATTTCGTTAAATATTTTGCTGGGTCTCATTGCAGCACTTGCCTTGGCTTCATCAGGGTGGTAGTATCCACCAATGTCCATTGGTTCACCTTGAGCTGCATTTAGTTCATCAACAATGGTCTGCTCATTTATTGCCAGAGCCTCTGCACATGCGCTGAATTGCTTCTTTAGTTCAAGGTCATCATCCTGAGTCGCCAGTGCCTCTGCCCAATAGAGGGCGAGATAAAAATGGCTACCCCGGTTGTCCAATTCATTGACCTTTCTTGACGGGGATCTGTTTTCGTCAAGGAACTTGCCGATGGCCTGGTTCAGAGTTGTGGACATAACCATGGCCCTGCTATTTCCAGTCTTGGTTCCCAAGTCTTCCAGCGACACTCCGATGGCCAGGAATTCACCGAGTGAATCCCAGCGCAAATGTCCCTCGGTCATGAATTGCTGGACATGCTTGGGGGCGGAGCCACCTGCTCCGGTTTCAAACAAACCTCCACCTGCCAATAATGGGACAATGGAAAGCATCTTGGCACTGGTTCCCAGCTCAAGGATAGGAAAAAGGTCCGTGAGATAATCGCGAAGAACGTTGCCGGTGACAGATATCGAGTCCAGGCCGTCCTTACATCGTTGACAGGTGACACGGGTTGCTTCGATGGGTGAGAGAATCTCAATATCCAGTCCGTCAGTATCATGTGCTGGTAGATATTCGTTAACCTTTTGGATGAGCTTGCGGTCATGTGCGCGCTCTGGGTCCAGCCAGAAAATTGTCTTGGCACCCGTTGCCCGGGCTCGATTTACTGCCAGCTTTACCCAGTCCCGGATGGCAACATCCTTGGTTTGGCACATTCTCCAGATATCTCCTTGTTCAACCGGGTGGCTCAGAAGGGTGGCACCATTTGAGTCAATTACGCTTACGGTTCCATCAGACGGGATTTCAAATGTTTTGTCGTGCGAGCCGTATTCCTGCGCCTTCTTCGCCATCAGGCCAACATTTGCAACATTACCCATAGTTGAGACATTAAAGGCTCCATTATCTTTACAGAAACGTATGGTTTCCTGGTAGATGCCTGCATAACTTCGATCCGGAATCACCGCCTTGGTGTCGCAGGGTTGCCCATCGGGTCCCCACATTCTGCCGGAAGTTCGAATCATTGCCGGCATTGAGGCATCAATAATAATGTCGCTTGGAACATGTAGGTTGGTAATGCCACGGTCGGAATCAACCATGGCCAACCTGGGACGTTGACTGGATAGAGCTTCAATATCTGAGCGGATTGAATCCTGTTGTTCCGAGGGTAATTCATTCAGCTTGGAGTATAGGTCACCAAGTCCATTGTTCGGATCCACGCCAATGGATTCGAAGGTTGTGGCATACTTTTCATAAACATCATCAAAAAACACGCTTACTGCGTGTCCGAATATGATTGGGTCAGAGACCTTCATCATGGTCGCCTTCATATGGATTGAAAATAGGACGCCCTTTTCACGGGCATCGGCGATTTCACTGGTCAGGAATTTACGAAGTGCCTTTCGGTTCATCACTGACGCATCGATAACTTCGCCTGAAAGGAGGCTCAGGTTTTCCTTTAGTAAGGTGTTTTCACCATTGTCAGACTTAAGTACAATGTTAACATTTGTTGTGTCAGTCATTACATGGGACTGCTCACTTCCGTAAAAGTCACCTGATTCCATGTGTGCGACATGGGTCTTTGAATCCGGGTTCCATGAACCCATTGAGTGTGGATTCTTTTGGGCGTAGGCTTTAACCGGTTGTGCCACACGGCGGTCTGAATTTCCTTCTCTTAGCACCGGGTTTACCGCGGATCCCAGAACCTTGGCATAACGGGTGCGAATTTCTTTATCCGCCTCGTCTTCGGGTTCCTCCGGAAAGTCGGGGATATCGTAACCATGCTCCTTCAGTTCTTCAATGGCAGTTGAAAGTTGCGGGATCGAGGCACTTACATTTGGGAGTTTGATTATGTTTGCCTCAGGCGCCTTCGCAAGTTCACCCAATTCCTCGAGTGCATCCGGGATACGTTGATCCTTTTCTAGGTTTTCAGGGAAATTGGATAGGATTCGTCCAGCCAATGAAATATCCTTTAGCTCAACTTCAATGCCGCAGGTCTTGGTGAAGGCTCGAACAATCGGAAGCAATGAATGGGTTGCCAATGCCGGGGCTTCGTCGGTCTTTGTATAAATGATTTTTGGTGTTGTGGACATAGAGTAAGGAATTCTTTGATTTTGAAAAAGTGCTGAGGATTATCAGTTTCATTCAAACTCTGCAATAATGTTCAGTGATTTATGTCTGATTTTGGGTCTTTTTTTCTATTTTCCAAATTAACGACAGCATTATCAAATATCTGGACAATGAATAGCTTTTTCCCATGAAATCCATCTTATGAGAAGTTGGCCTCATGTCCCAATAACTTTTGTTCTGATCGTCCAGTTGTTAACTGCAGTTGACTACGGTAAGGAAATTCGCCCCATTCTTGATAAACACTGCATTGACTGTCATGGGCCAGACAAGCAAAATTCGCGCCTTCGCGTGGATCAGCGTGCCTTTTTATTACGTGGCGGAGACAGCGGGTCTCCTGCCATTGTACCTGGGAATCCAGGCAAGAGTCATCTTATTGACCTAATACGCCTTAAAGATCCCGAACTAAGAATGCCAGCCAAGGGTGACCCATTATCTGCTGGTGAAATTGCTCTCCTTGAGAAATGGATTGCGGATGGTGCCATTTGGCCCGGGCAAATGAATGCCAAACTTGAATTGGAAACAGACCATTGGTCGTTTCAACCCGTGGAGCGTCCCGAGGTGCCCCAGTCAGCCAAGCATCCCATAGATGCATTTCTTAATTCCCGAATGGCAGGGGAGGATCTCAAGCCAAATCCTCCTGCAGACCCTCTATCCCTGATCCGACGTGCGTCCATCGTTCTGACTGGTCTTCCTCCAGAGGCTTTTAGGGTCAGGCAATTTCTTGCTGAATTTTCGAAAGACCAAGACCGCGCCTATTTAAAACTGATTGATGAATTGTTGGATTCGCCTCATTTCGGGGAACGCTGGGCCCAGCATTGGTTGGATGTTATTCGCTGGGCGGAAACAAATGGCTCCGAGTCCAACCTTTATCGCAAGTTGGCTTGGGTATATCGGGATTACGTTATTCGCGCATTCAATGATGATGTTCCATATGATCGTTTCGTGCAAGAGCAGCTGGCTGGCGATGGTATGGGAACGGGTGAGGCTCTTGGCTTTCTCGTTGCTGGTCCTCACGTTCCGGCTGCAACAGTCGGACAACAAGCCTCCGCGATTCGGCAGGCTCGAGCCGATCGCATGGATGAGATTATGCAGACCGTGGGTGCCTCCCTTCTGGGGGTCTCAATTGGTTGTGCCCGCTGTCATAACCATAAATTTGATCCGGTCACGATTCAGGATTACTATTCGATGACAGCTGTTTTTCAGGATATAGAATTTGGTAGTCGTTTCCCTGAATTCTCAAAGGATCATCCGCGCAGGGTCAGTGCTGGAGAAATTTGGAAGAGTATCTCTCAAAACCGATACAAGATTCGCGCCAAGAGATTCACATGGGAGGAAGACTGGGGTGGGTATAAGGAACTGCACTGGAAACCCGTTTTGGCAAAGGCACTTCGTGTTTCATTTAAGTCCGGCTATGCAGGGGTGGATGAACTGGAGGTTTTTGGTAAACCCGGTGAAGACCTAAACCTGGCAGTTAATTCACGAGGAACCAAGGTCCGGACGGACCCTCGGTTTATACAACAAGGGAATCGATTTCCCGTTGAACGAGTGATTGACGGCAAGTATGGCACTCAACGCTGGCAGGCCAGTTATAACAAGCAGTTGAAGAAACAGCCTTGGCTGGAGATTACTTTCATGGAACCGACCCTGGTGGGGCGCATGCGAATGAGTTCCAATCGTGAATATTATTTCGAGACCGACTACCTCCAGCAAAAAAACAAGTTCAACTTTCAGAACTATGTCGTGGAAGCAAAATTGGCTGACGGTTCATGGAAAGAGATTGCTTCCACTATCAAGATTCAGAAGGCGATTGAACTAGACAGAGGTTTGGCAGATGCCGTTCGTGAAATCTCTCGTCTTACCTACAAACTTGCCGAGGTCGGGCCTCGCCCCAGTTTTGTCGGTAGTTTTATAAAACCAGCTCAGACTCACGTTTTCCATAGGGGAAGCCCCGAAAACCCCCGTGACATCGTTCTTCCTGCAGCTCCAGCTATTCTGGATGGGGCGCTGGGTCTCGGGAATGATGCCATTGGACTTGCCCGCCGCTCAAGTTTTGCCAACTGGGTCACCGACAGCTCCAACCCGCTCACTGCTCGTGTCATGGTCAACCGCATCTGGCAACATCTGTTTGGCGCAGGATTGGTGGTCACCGGTGGAGATTTTGGACGGGCAGGTTCGCCGCCGAGTCACCCGGAATTACTTGACTGGATGGCAGCCGAGTTCTCAAACCCCGGTCGACCGGGAGGCACTGCGTGGTCCATGAAGGAGTTCATTCGACTGCTGGTTACTTCTGATGCCTTCCGTAGGTCCAGCAAGCCCACCTCCGAAGGATTGAAGAAGGACGCAACTTCCTCCCTGCTATGGCGTTTTCCTCCCCGGCGAATGGAAGCGGAGGTTATCCGTGATGGCATACTTTTGGCATCGGGCAAGCTGAACCGAAAACTGGGCGGTCGCAGCTATAGAATTCACAATGTGAAAAAGACCTATGCCCAGTGGGAGGTCGTCAACAATCATGGTCCGGAAACGTGGAGGCGTATGATTTATCAGGAACGCATGAGACGAGTCGACGATCGCATTTTTACGGCCTTTGACTTTCCTGACTGTGGACAGGTTCGGGCCAAGCGCCCCGTTTCGACGACTCCCTTGCAGGCCCTCAACCTGATGAATAGCGAATTTGTCGTCAATCAAGCGGTCCTGCTTGCGGAAAGAGCCCAGGAAGATGTTGGTAAAAAAGGTTTGTCCGCAAAGGTACGCCGATGCTTCGAGCTTTTGCTTTCCCGCCAACCGGATGATGCTGAACTGAATGCTTGCCTGCAGGTGGTCAAGTCCCGGGGCCTGCCGGTGGTTTGTCGTGCCCTGATCAATTCCAACGAATTTGCCTTTCTCCCTTGAATTTTAGCAATGGCTACCCATGAACAACTTTCACCAATCGGGCACAGTTTACTGAGTCGTCGAAACTTCCTCCGTAACACGGGAACCGCGCTGGGCGGATTTGGTCTTGCTGGGTTGCTTGCCCAGGATGGTCTATTGGGTTCCGAAGACCCTGCCAATTTTAGTGGAAAGACACCGATTCGTCCCGTGATCAATCCCGACAATCCCTATTCGCCCAGGGCTTCTCATCACAATCCCCCCGCCAAGCAGGTGCTTGTGATCTATTGTCCCGGCGCCGTCAGTCATGTGGATACTTTTGATTATAAACCGGACCTTGCAAGGTTCCATGGTCAGAAGCCGCCCGGTATACCGGCTGTGACGTTTGAAGGGCCCTCAGGTAATATAGCAAAACCTTTTTGGGACTTCAAACCCCGTGGGGAAAGTGGCAAGATGACTTCCGATTTATTGCCACACCTCGGGGCTTTGGCTGATGATTTTTGTTTTCTTCACGGTCTGCACACTCAAACGAGCGCCCATCCTCAAGGGGAGAATTTCTTTAACACGGGATTCACCATGGAAGGCTTCCCATCCTTTGGGGCCTGGGTTACCTACGCACTCGGTTCTGAGAATGCCGAATTACCCGCCTTTGTCGCCATCAACGACCCGCGTGGTCTGGCCCGCTCTGGAAAGAACAACTTCGGCAATGGTTTTCTCCCGGCTGCTTTTCAGGGAACCGACTTTAACTCGAAAAATCCTCCTGCCAACTTGGCTCGCCCTCATTCCTACACAGCGGCTGATGATCGTTCCACTGTGGACTTGCTTAAGCGTTTAAACAACAATCATCTAAAGTCATACCCTGGGGACGCTGATCTGGCTGCTAGGATAGCGAGTTACGAGCTGGCAGGTCGTATGCAGACCTCCGTACCCGAGATCATGGATGTTTCCGGCGAACCCAAGTCCATTCATCACGAGTATGGCACGCAGGATGGAAGTGATTTAAAGCGTGAGTACGCCAAGAACTGTATACTTGCCCGGCGACTCCTCGAGAAAGGAGTTCGCGTGGTTCAGCTTTTTAACGGAAGCGATCCATCCGGGGGGAATGGCATCACTAATTGGGATTCCCATTCCAACATCCTAAAGACCCACGCCATGCAGGCGGAGATCATGGACCAACCCACGGCCGCCTTGATCCATGACATGAAACGTCGAGGTTTGCTTGATCACACTCTGGTTGTATGGTGTACAGAGTTCGGTCGCATGCCGTTTCTTCAAGGTAATGGCACGGGTCGTGACCATAACCCGGATGCCTTTACCTGCTTCCTTGCCGGAGCCGGTGTCAAAAATGGCTTTACCCATGGGGAAAGTGACCGGTTCGGTTTTAAGGCAATTGCCGGTCGCACATCGATCTATGATTTTAATGCAACCATCCTTCATCTCATGGGTTTGGACCACGAGCGTCTGACATACTACCATAACGGACTCGAGCGCCGACTGACCAACGTGCACGGTCACGTTGTGAAAGAAGTTTTGGCATAGAAATCAAATCCTTTGTTCTTCAGTTTTTGTGTGTTGGAATACTGATATGGCAAATAACTCAACAGCCCGGTTATGAAAAAATTCCTTATACCTGCAATGATTCTGCTGGTTGCTCAAGCCACTTCGGCAGCATCCCGGCCCAATGTTATTCTGATAATCTGTGATGACTTGAATGACTACGTCGAGAGTTTTGGCGGGCATCCACAAGCGAAGACACCGAACATGGCTCGACTTGCTCATGGTGGAGTCTCTTTCACTCAGGCTCACTGCAATATTCCGATCTGCGGCCCCTCGCGGGCGAGCCTTTTCACAGGCATCTATCCACACAACTCGGGTTGCTTCGGATTCACTAAATGGGATGGCTACGAAGTACTGAAAAACTCCCGAACGATCATGGATCATTTTCGCGAGAACGGTTACCAGACCCTGGGCACCGGGAAACTGATGCATCATATGGTTCGGCAGGAGTGGAAGAATTACGGCAATCACGCCGACTACGGCCCATTCGCCTTCGATGGCGAGAACAAGCTTCCTCATCCCGGCGTTCCCGCGCCTTTTCGCAAAATTGGCGCGGTCGACGGATCATTCGGACCGTTGGTAAACCTGGTTGGAAAGAAATCGGCCGATGGGAAACCTCTCGTTTGGCGGACGGGTAGCTGGGCAAAGCAGCGAAACTTGCAGGTCAACTCACAGGATGACCGTGACCTGACCGCAGACGAACTGAACGGACAGTGGGCGGTGGATCAATTGAATGCCCGTGCTGACAAGCCGGGGTTGCAGCCATTCTTTATGGGAGTCGGGTTCATACGCCCTCACACGCCATTGATCGTTCCGAAAAAATATTTCGACATGTTTCCTTTGGATTCGATCAAGTTGCCGGTCATCCGACCGGGAGACCTTGAGGATACGTTCGCGAGGCTGATTCGTGGTATACCAAAGGGCGCCGACGGTCCTCGTAGTGAAGACATGGGCACGCGTTTATTCAATACGCTGGTCCAGTCGTATAAATCAAAGGACGCTGCGCTCCGTCATTTCATTCAGGCGTATCTCGCTAGTGTCGCGTCAGTCGATGAACAAATCGGACACATTCTCGACGCCGTTGACAACTCGTCATTGAAGGACAACACGATCATTATCCTGACCAGTGACCACGGGTGGGGAATGGGGGAGAAGGATTATCTCTACAAAAATTCATTATGGCAGGAAAGCACTCGTGTGCCACTGATTGTTCGCGCACCGGGAGTTGGAAAAGTGAAAGGTGTGTCATCGCAACCGGTTTCGCTCATCGATATTTATCCGACGCTTGTAGATCTATGCGGGTTGTCAAAAGAAACCAGGAAGAATGAAAAGGGGCATTCACTCGACGGCCATAGCTTGAAGCCACTGCTTAAGAATCCCGGGAGAGGCGACTGGGCCGGTCCCGACTCGGCGTTAACAGCGCTTTACATCTGGCGAATGAAATATGATCCCTCAAAGGAAAATTATTCACTTCGCGCAAAAGACTGGCGTTATATCCGATATGCAAATGGCAAGGAAGAGCTTTATTTCACCAGGGATGATCCGTACGAATGGACGAACCTCGCTGGTGATTCTATACACGCCGAAACCCTCGGTGCATTTCGCCAGGAACTTAAGTCGAGAATTCCTGCGGCAGGTTCCGACATTCCACCACAACCGCCGTTCAAACCCAAAAGCCCGGCGACGAACAAGCTCGATCCGAAACAGGCTGCCGAAGTCTGGAAAGGCAAATACTTCACGAGGCATCCTGCCGCCGACACGAACAAGGACGGCAAATTGTCCTGGCCTGAATACAAGGCCTACCGGGCCAAGTTTGATCCGCCCCCCCCAAAAAAATAACCTGCCTTACCCATTTGCACAAACATGTGGCACAGGATGTCCCTGCCTAATTCCCTCATGCTGAAACTTTTCGTTGCAATCTCCATTGCGTTTTTCTTCTGCAGTCACGTAACCGGCCGGCCCAACGTTCTTTTTATTGCAATTGATGACCTGCGTCCCGAGTTGGGTTGCTACGGTTCCCCCATTGCGAAATCTCCGGTTCTAGACACGTTGGCTGCCGATGGATTGCGTTTCAATCGCGCCTATTGCCAGCAGGCGATTTGCAGTCCCTCCCGGGCAAGCCTCATGACGGGTGCCCGTCCTGACACCATCCGGGTGGTTGAGAACACCGCGTATTTTCGGGATCTCAATCCGGGCATTGTAACCCTGCCTCAGCACTTTATGGCCAATGGTTACGAGGCAGTATATTGCGGGAAGATCTATCATGCCCGCATGACGGACAACGAGCATTCGTGGAGTCGCAAGCCCGCCTTCAATCGCTGTCCGGTCAAGAGGAAGTGGCTGCCAGGCCAATATGCATTGCCTGAGAACCAGAAGTTGTGGGCGGAGAACAAGAAGAAGATGTTATCCAAGTACGGGTCCAAGGGCGCAGGTGGATTGATTCATGGTCCTGCTTTTGAGTCCGCTGACGTTCCCGATCACGCTTATGGAGACGGCTATAACACCCGGTTGGCGATTGCCACTCTTCAGGATCATTTGCAGAACAAGCCCGAGAAGCCTCTTTTCCTGGCTCTTGGTTTTACCAAGCCGCATCTTGATTTTATTGCCCCAAAAAAATATTGGAACCTCTACGATCCAAAAGCGATACAGTTGGCTTCGAAAACGAAGGGTCCAAAGGATGGAGCAGCTACAGGCTTGCATGCATCCTTTGAGTTGCGTACCCGACATGGCATCCCCAAGTCCGGTCCAATCGGGGAAGATCTTGCCCGAACCCTTTTACATGGCTATTACGCCTGTGTCAGTTACGTCGATGCGCAGATTGGGCTCATGATCAAGGCCCTTGAAAAGGCCGGTGTCCGTGACAACACCATCATCATTGTCTGGGGCGACCATGGTTGGCACCTTGGAGACATGGGCATCTGGGGCAAGGCGACCAACTACGAGATTGCAACCCGGGTTCCCCTCATCATCTGGACACCGGATATGAAGGTTCGAGGCCAATCCACCAATGCACTGGTGGAACTGGTCGACATGTACCCGACCCTCTGTGAACTGTCTGACCTTCCGTTGCCCGGGCATTTGGAGGGGCGCAGCTTTGCCCCCCTGTTGAACAATCTTGAACAGCCATGGAAAAAGGCCGCTTTCAGCCAGTTTCCGAACCCGGCCCTTCGTGAATGGGCCGCCAATCCTTTGTCAGAAGGTATGCGACAAACTTTTTTCGGCCCACTGATCCGTGAGGTTGAAAAGGGAATCATCAAGCAACAGGGCGAAACATGGGATCGCGACCTTTTTGAGAATCACCTCATGGGTTACACCATGCGGACTGATCGATATCGCCTTGTCTCCTGGTTGGACTATCGGGACCCTGATGCAAAACCATTGTTCGTTGAGCTTTATGATCATAAGAAGGATCCTGGAGAGACCGTCAATATTGCCTCCAAGGTCCCCCAGAAGGTGGCGTCTCTGCTGACCCAGATGAAGGCGGGTTGGAGAGGTAATTGACCCGGTTTTCAAACCTCTTCAAGTTAAACCCTTGGCTTGACTTGGAGCGGGTCCAGGCGCAGGGTGGGATTTCCCTACAGCAGTTATTGTTTTAGGTTATGTCCTGCATTCTTACACATATGAAAATTAGCATTTCGACTCTATTTATTTTCCTGTTTGGCTCCCTCCTTAATTTACATGCGGAACCCGCCAAGTTTGCCAAGGGTGTCGTTGATATCGGCATGGTGGCTGAAGATATTGAACGGACGTCCAGATTTTATAAGGAGGTTGTGGGACTCAAGGAGGTCAAGGGCTTCGAGGCCTCGGCTGAAAAGGCGACAAGTTTTGGGCTCACGGACAATCAACCGGCCAAAATTCGAGTGTTTGTACTCGGCGATTCACCGGATTCCTCAAGGCTCAAGATCATGTCATTCCCCAAGCGCCCGGGGGTGCGACCCGATCAAAAGTTTATTCACTCCAGCATTGGAATCAGTTATCTCACACTTCGGGTTGCTGACATGGGTGATGCCCTGGCACGCCTTAAGAAGCACAAGGTGAAGCTACTGGGGCAAACACCGGCTCCCCTTGGAGGCAAAATGCGCATCACAGTTTTTCACGACCCGGACGGCAACTTCATCGAGCTGATTGGGCCGTTGAATGATTAATACTTTTTGTCTGGTTCTACTGGGTTCAAGTAATTACTTTCGTAATAAGGATTAGAAAGTAACTGCTATGAAAACAACACGTAGAAAAATCCTTAAGGGTCTTACATTGGGTGCCGGTTCCACCCTGTTGCCACCAATGGCCCACCGCGTCCTGGGCAATGCCGAGGGCAAGACCAGCGCCCCGCGCTTTGTCTTTGTGATCCAGAGCAATGGATTCGATGCCATCCAGGCTTGTCCCGAGAGCATCCCTTTTCAAAAATACGAGGATCGCGATAAGTTCGAGACATTCGCCCTCGCCAAGCACAAGCTACCGAAAGGCTTGGCCCCGCTCGAAGCATTGAAGTCGAAGACCACTATCTTGCAGGGCTTGTCCGGTCGTTGCACGGGTGGCGGGCATTCAATCCATGGCGGTTGCCTCGGGCTGTACCGTACTTCCGGAGCCAATACTTCCCCCCAGAGCATCACCATCGATTACCAATTGGGTCAGTCCAAGCCGGGTATTTTGCCTTGGGTTGGCGTGGGGATGGCTTCCGGGGCACGTGATGCCTTGATGAACATTTCCGCCCGGGCCCCGCACAAGTCGATGCCGATCATCCTGAATCCGGAAAAGGCCTATAACGCATTCTTCAGCGTGGCAGCCGGCGGGGAGCGTGAAAAGAACTTTCATTTGAAGCGAAACCTTCTCGATTACATGGTGGGTGACGTAAAGAGGACACGTTCGGCCCTGGGCTCGCTGGCAGGCGAGGAGCTCGATGCCTACTTGGGGGCCTACGACCAATTGGCGGCCCGCCAATACAAGTTGCTAGAGAACAAGGAAATTCTCAAAAAGGCGGCTCCCAAGTTGGACGATCGCTTTACTTCCGAGGTCGCCACGAAACGATTGGAGGCCCAGTTCGAATTGGCGGCATCCTCCCTGATCGGTGGACTCAGCAACGTTGCCACCATTACCTCGGCGGCGACCGAAATTAACGCCCAACCGTACCTCGGCATCGGCATCGACCTAAGTAATCATGCCTATGGCCACATGGGCGGCAACAAGCGGGATGCCAAGGGTGTGCCTCATTACGAGAAGGTGCGCAGCTGGTTGTTCGGCCTCATAGCGAAGATGGCGAAGCGCTTGGAGGACACGCCGGAAGGCGACGGCAACATGTTGGACAATACGGTGATCGTCTACATGAGCGATGCTCCTGACACCCACCACTCGACCTGTTATGAATGGCCACTGGTGATCGTGGGCAACCTCAAGGGCAAGATGAAGCTTGGTGGCCAATACGTAAACTATCCGGGTTACGGCAAGCCGGGTCACCGCACGGTGGGTTCCCTCTACACGACATTTCTCAACAGCGTGGGAAAGAACCAGCAAACTTTTGGCCGCATCGATCCTGACCTCGACCTCAAGGCGATGCAGACCGGACCCTTGTCCGAGTTGATGGTCTGAGCCGTGGCCGGCGTGATCCCGATGAAACGCCTGTGTGCCTTCGTACTTCTTTGCCTGGCTGCATTCCTTTTAGCGGAGGCGGCCCCGCCGGCCAAGTGGACCGAGCACAGGCGGGCCCTCCTTGTCAATACCAGTGACAACAATGCCCATACCGGAAAGGTCAGAGAACTGGAGCAGGCCCTGCGAGCCAAGGGCTTCGTGGTGAAAGTCATCGGTGATGCCCCGAAGACGGATGGCTTCACTTACGAGAAATGGGTCCGCAGCATACCCACCATGGGGGTCAGCGTATTTTATTATCTGGGTCGACTGGAGACTGAGAAAACCCCGGATGGCAAGCGCGTTTGTTACTCGATGCCTATCGGTGGGTACAAGGAGATTCCCCCGGCCCGCGACCCGGATTTGGGACGGGCCCAAGCGGAAGACAAACCATGGCTAAGCCTCGATCGGTTATCCCAGAAACTGAGCAAGAACACCGCCCGAGCCAACTTGGTGGTGATCGATTGCCTGGGCATCGACGATAAGGCGAAGTCGGGTCTCAAGGAAGAGGATGGGTTCAGCCAGGCGCAGGGTCTTTTCCGAGGTGAATTGTTTTCCAGTTTCTATCCTGGCAAGGCGGCCTTTCATCCCAGCCTGAAGGCACCCGCCTTCGGCCCCTTGATGGCGGATGCGTTGATCGAGTCATTGAAGGTGGGAAAGGCGATTACTCCGCGAATAGAGAAACTCGGATATACGGTAACTCCGCGCGACAAGACATTCGAGCTCAAGCACAATCCTACCAAGGTATGTGCCCCTCCGCACATTCTTCGAGAAGGACGGTTTGCAGGCGACCAATGGGTCGACCAAAACGGGTTTTGCTTCGTCTGGTGTCCGGCGGGAACATTCACGATGGGAGACAAAGCTTTCGAGGACGCGCAACCGGTTGAGGTCACTCTCTCGAAGGGGTTTTGGATCGGCAAGTACGAAACATTGGGAGACGAGGCGCACCTGTTCAATGCAGGCGGCCAGAAGCTGGGCAACCGCTATGCGAAATTTCTCCCTCCGAGCATCGGTAGCGTGGACAAGGTGGTCCCCGAAATGAAGAAGTGGCATGCCTACTCGGCTGACAAGGGTTTGGCCTACGATGGATGGACCTATGACTACCCGACCGAAGCCGAATGGGAATACGCCTGCCGAGCGGGTAGCCGGGCAGGGTATCCCTCTGATATTAAGGATTTGGGAAAGTATGGAAACTTCGCGGATCGTATGCTCTACGATGATCGTGAACTCGTGCACTACGTCTACGCCTGCCGGGAAGCAGACGATGGATACGGCCGGGTATTTGCCCCCGTCGGGCAATTTCTTCCGAATGCTTGGGGAATACATGACATGCTGGGCAATTTGGCTGAATTGTGCTCCACTTACTATCTGGATAAGCTTACCGCCGGGACCGATCCCAATTTTCAGTCCCTGCCTGACCCGAGAGGTTCGCGGCATCGCATTTCGCGTGGAGGTTCATGGTGCAGTCCGCCGGAGTATTTGCACGTGGCGTTTCGCAATGCCTTTACCGGTGCCCAGAGCCCGCATGCCGGGATGCGTCTGGTATTGAGGCAGGGAGAAGGTCGAACCCGGACGAGAACGGAAATATCCAAGGGGCTCCAAGATAAACTGGATGCCGAGAAGAAAGCCCGCCAGAAAGAAAACGAGAAATGATGATTCTGCGATTTTTTCTTCTTTCGATTGCCTTCGCAACGGGTGCCGGAGCATTCGCTGACGATCAGTTCGACAAAGATATACAGCCTTTCCTTAAAACCTATTGCGTTTCCTGTCACGGGGAAGAAACGCAAAAAGGAAAAATTCGCCTCGATCACCTGAGCGCAAGCATGGCGGATCGGAAAGAAGCCGAGTTGTGGGCCCGTTGTTTGGAAGCCATCGAGTTCGGGGAAATGCCCTCGGACAAGGCGAAGAAGTTTCCCACCAAGTCGGAAGCCCGACTCGTCCAGGATTGGATTGCCCGGACCCTTGACCGTGCAGGGTTGAGGGTGGAGGACAAGGCGGACAAGGAAGGGTATGGAAACCTGGTTCCCCACGACCTTCTCTTTTCTCCGTCCGAGAGCAAACGGTTGGTGGACGCGGCGGCTCGCCTGTGGCGTATCAGCCCGAAAGCGCTTGCCAATACCGTACGGGGAGCCCGCATGGTTTCCAACCCTTTCGCCCTCGACAAACCGCACGGAAACTTCCGCGATTTCAAAGGGAAATATACCTTTAATTCGCTCATGGCCGAGCAGGTTACCGAGTTGGCCTTGGCTCATTCCCTGAAGGAGGCCCAGAACGCTCGCAAAATGATTGTCCAAATGCGGGAAAAGGGCAGCACCATCGACGAGGCCAACCAGGAGGCCATCAAGCGGCACTATCATCACGTGTTGCGGCGGACGCCCATCGAGAATGAGATGGATACGTTGATGGCCTTGCTCAAGAAAGTGGATGCCGACCTGGGAGTCCCTCGTGGCCTGCAAGCCGTCTATGCGGCCATCATCCTGCAACCAGAAACTCTCTTTCGCTTCGAGGGGACGGGGGAGTCCGACGAGGAGGGGCTGGTTGTGCTGTCCCGCCGGGAACTCGCCACCTCGCTTGCCTTTGCCCTGACCGACCTGCCCCCGGACACCAATGTGTTGCGGGCCTTCGAGAACGAGGAGTTGTCGCCCAGCCAGATCATCCGGGCGGAGACCCGACGCCTGCTCGATGACGAGAAGAGGCCCACGGCGAGAAATCGTATGTTGCAGTTCTTCCAAGAGTATTTCGACTACCAGAAGGCGGAGGACGTCTTCAAGGACCAGGTCCAGGGGCACAGGCATTGGGCCCCGGCACTGGTGTATGATCTCAATGCGCTGGTCATGCACGTGCTTAAAAAAGATAAGCAAGTCTTCAAGACCTTGCTGACTACCCGAGAATACTTGGTCTACGTGAACAGCCACCGGGACCATGGCAACCCTTTGGTCTACAATTTGCCGCCGGACTGGAAACCGACCCCCAAGCCCTTTCGGTTTCCCGAGGATCAGCGCATGGGAATCCTGACGCACCCGGCCTGGTTGGTGGCCCACTCGACCAACTTCGACAACGACCCCATTCGGCGTGGGCACTGGATACGCTACAAGTTGCTGGGTGGAAACATTCCCGACATTCCCATTACGGTGGACGCCAAGTTGCCCGAGGAACCAACTTGGACACTCAGGAAAAGGATGCATGTCACCCGGGAGGAGGCATGCTACAAGTGCCACAGCAAGATGAACCCGTTGGGGATGCCTTTCGAGTTGTACGACCACTACGGCCGCTTTCGCTTCGACGAGTTGGACAAGCCGGTGGACGTAACGAGCAAGATCCTCAACACCGGCGTGCCCGGGGTGGACGGAGAAGTGAATGGCCCTTTCGAGCTGATCGAGCGGTTGGCCAACTCCACCCATTGCGAACAAGTCTTCGTGCGCTACGTCTTCCGTTTCTTTCTCGGTCGTAATGAGACACTCGGTGATGCAAAGACACTCCAGGAGGCCCACAAGGCCTATGTCGACAACGACGGTAGCATGGAAGCCCTTGTGATTTCCCTCTTGAGCTCGGACTCCTTCCTTTACCGGGCCAAGCCAAAGCAACTGGCCCAGACGGAAGCGAAGCCATAGACCTCTTCCTTTCAGCTTTCCCTTGAATCTTAAAACCACTCTCCCCAAACACAACCTCCCTTAAAATATGAATAAGAAAACTGTTTCTACATCGATCTTCCTCGGGCTCGCTTTATATGCGCCACTCCTCCATGCCGCGGTCACCATCGACCGTATGTTCAGCGACGGCATGGTGCTCCAGCGCGAGCAGTCGGTTCCGGTCTGGGGAACGGCCGATGCCGGTGAATCGGTCACAGTGGCTTTCCGTGAGCAATCCAAGAAGGCGACTGCCGGAAAGGATGGCAAATGGATGGCCAAGCTGGATGCTCTGAAAGTCGGCCCAGCGGGCAAACTGACGGTTTCGGGCAAGGCGAGCAAGGTGCAATTTAAGGATGTTTTGGTGGGCGAAGTCTGGGTCGGTTCGGGCCAGTCGAACATGGCCGGCGGGGCCGGCGGATACGCCAAGAGAGATACGGATTTGGCCAAGATCATTGCCGGTGGACCTTATCAGGAAATACGTCTCTACGCCGGTTCCGCATGGAAAGTCGCCGACAAGGCATCCATGCCGAGGTTCTCGGCCATTCACTTGTCCTTCGGTTATGCCTTGCAACAGGAACTCAAGGTGCCGGTGGGATTGATGGTCGGTGCCGTGGGCGGTACGCCGTCCGGGCGTTGGTTGTCCGAGAAAATGGCTGCCGCCGATGCCGAGCTATCAAAGAAATTCAAGGCCGCTAACAGTTACTCTTTGTCCGATTTCGTCAACGACCGGGAAGCCTTCATGAAGGAATGGCAGGCCAAGGTGGCGAAGGCCAAGGCCGAGGGGAAGCGTCCGCCGCGAGGCCCCGCCAGGATCGGTGATCTCTATGCACGACACATCGAGTACATGGTGCCCTACGGAATACGAGGCGTTCTTTGGGATCAAGGAGAGTCGAAGACACAGATACCCGGCGTGGCCGACCAGTACGTGGTGATGAACGCCCTGATCACGGGTTGGCGCAAGGTCTGGGGCCAAGGAGACTTTCACTTTCTTCACGTGCAAAAGCCGAGTGGCGGGGTTTGCCCGTGGGATCCCGATAACCCGGTTAACCGTGGAGCCAAGGCATTCAGTCCCAGTTTACCCGGCAAACATTTTGATAATCCCAACGCCTTGGCCTATCACTTGGATCACGTTCGGATGGGCACACTCAAGAATGCTCCTCTGGTCACCGCCCTCGACCTGGGGACCGGGGTGCATCCATCCAATAAGTCTGGCTACGGTAAGAGAGCCTGTCGAGTAGCCCTAGGGTCGGTGTACGGGCGTAAAATAGCTATTTCCGGTCCTGTCTATAAGTCGCACAAGGTGGAGGGGAAGAAAATACGAGTGTCCTTCCATCATGTTGGCAAAGGTCTGGCTTTCCGCCACGCCAAGGCCTTGCAAGGTTTTGAAATTGCGGGAGCGGATGGCAAGTGGCATTGGGCTGAGGCGGTTATCGATGGTGAATCGGTCGTTCTCGGTCATCCCAATGTTTCCAAGCCCGTGAATATTCAGTACGCATTCAGCAACAACCCGAGTTATGCGAACTTCTACAACAAGGATGGTCTGCCCGGATTGACTTTCACCACTGTTAAGTGGGAAAGATAAGCTTCTTCCGGTTTCTTTACGAAATCTCGATATTGCTTCTTGGTAAATTTACTTTCGACTAATAATGCCAATGATGGATCGACGAAATTTTATTAAGAGTGCAACTGTTTGCACTGGAGCGGTTGCGGTCAATATTGGGAGGCAATTTGAAG
>JABJCN010000146.1 GCA_018668635.1 Opitutia bacterium | reverse complement strand
TAAAAAGCCTATCGTTGATGAAAATGATAACATCATCATCGGCAACCGTATGAGCGTTGGCATCAGTGGAGACCATCGAGTCGTTGATGGCGCCGTTGGTGCACTATTTCTCCAGGCACTTGCTGAGAATCTGGAAAATCCAGCAATAATGATGGTGTAGGAGGATTCCCCAAGGGTATAAAAGGCAATGACTCCGGTCTGAAGGGAGGATTAATGAGTTACTCTCCAGCCCTGTTTCGCGCATCAGCGAGTATTACATCCAACAAAACCTCGACAGATATAGCTGTCTTGTCCTTCACCGTAGCTAATTCAGATTTACAAGTCACGGCCTCACATCCAAAGACGTAAAATTTAATCTTTGGCTCGGTACCGCTGGCTCGAACGGCAAAACTATATCCGCCTTCCAGCTCCAGGAAGAAAAATCTCTCTGGAGGAATTCGTTTACCATCTGAGTCAAAATGCTCTCCTGTCGAAAAATCTTTAAAGATTGTTACCGCCCGATCTGAAAAACTTTTGGGTGGCTGTTCCTGATAAGACTTAAGTATCGCCTGAATACGCTCTGTTCCCGCAGCCCCTTCATAATATATATTACCCAGTTTCTCGTAATAGAACCCGTATTTCAAATATATTGCGTCAAGGTAATCGAGATAGGATTGACCAGAACTTCGCAACCATGCGCCAAGCTCACAAAACATGACGACAGCAGCATTTGCATCCTTGTCACGCACCCGATCGCTGGCAAGGTAGCCATAACTCTCCTCCCCGCCAAATACATAGTAGGTGCTGTATTTCTGAAGAAGCTTTGCTCGGGCTTCTGGTGGCGTGGCATCGTAATCTAGCGCAACCCCGGTAGCCTCAAGATAATTTGCACAAAGTGTCTCCTCATAATGACGCAGTTTTTCGCCGATCCACTTAAAGCCCGTCAATGTATTGATTAGCTTCAATCCATGTGCTTTTGCAATGGACTCCTGTAAAGGGGTCGTAACAAAGGTCTTTATCAATGCGGCATTGGGTGACCCTTCAAGAGGAAGTACTCCCTTATCCTTTAAATGGGTTAAACGGTATTCTGCGAGCATGGACCCAATCATATTACCGGTCAAAAGAACCATTTCGCCATTCGTATCTCGCACTGCAACACCCATTCGGTCGGCATCCGGGTCAGTTCCAATAAGTACATCTGAATTAGTAGCCTTTGCTTGGTCGATACCCATCTGCAAAGCTTCCGCATTTTCCGGATTAGGCGATTTGACAGTAGAAAAGCCACCATCCATTACCGCCTGTGCCTCAACCTCAGAGACTTCTACACCTAGATCTTTCAATAATGGGATGGAAGCAATTCTTCCCGTCCCGTGGATTGATGTGAAGACCACCTTGGGAGAATATTGATGAATCAGTTCCGCATTAACCAAGCTTTCTTTGACTGAATCTTGATATATCAGATCAAGCCCAGCAGGCAAAACCCTGATATGGGATAAATCCTTTTCAAGATATTGGGCAACAACCGCCCAATCAACAGCTTCAACTTGGGCAATAATTCCCTCCGCATGTGGTGGAACAATCTGGGCACCGTCCTCGAAATAAACTTTGAATCCATTATCATGCGGTGGATTATGACTGGCGGTAATAACAATTCCGGCATGAGCGGCAATATGCCTTACGGTGAAGCTTACCTGAGGTGTCGAGCGAGGCCCATCAAATATCTGTGCAACACCACCGAGACGTCCCCAAACCGATGCCGAAAGTTCACAGAAATGCCGCGAAAAATATCTGACGTCATGACCGATCACGAGCATTGGAACTTCATGTCCACGACCAGACTCCTGCAAAAAGCCTTCCACATAGTGAAATAGTCCAATTGTCGCTTTCAAGAGGTTAAAGTCATTTAAATAGCTCGATCCTACAGCTGGATACAGCGGTTCAATACCAGTCCCCTGCTCCACAGATGAAGGAACCTTTCCAACCGTTCGACCACGCATCCCACCGGTACCAAAAGTTAGATTCTGATAGAAACGATCGTTCAATTCCTCCCAAGCCTCTAGCTCTACTAGTTCCTCAAGGCTTCTTAGTGCCCAATTAGGCAGAAAGTCTCCTCGCAGCCAACTCAGCATGATTCGACGACTGGACCCCAATAAAGGTTGTTCAGTCGAAAGGGCCTCAATTTTACATTCCAAGTTCATAATCTTTGCTTCGAGCACAAATTATCATTGAGATTCAAATACATTCCATCCTTTAACAGAGGTTTCGGATCAAGTGCCTGCCAATATTTTATAAATTCGGACTCTGTCTGGGCGCAAAATGGGCTGATCTCAATTGTTTCGAGATCATTAACGTCTTCTCCTGCAGTCTTCAGCCATCTAATATGCTGGGCAGACTGGTCTCGTTTTGAAGTTGTTACGGAATCCTGGCCGGAGGCATTCTTGATCGGACTAAATTCATCCTCCCGCCGTGTCTCAATTATTACCGAACGCTTTGCCAAGGGAAGAGAATCAAAGATAAACATCTCAAACTTAATCCCATTCGGCTCCAAAGGAGAAAAAAGACTTCCTGCGGCATCGATGCAGGAAACTTTCTTCTGAGCGAAATGAAATGGCAGGGCCAAAGCTGGATCATTCCCGCCTCCAACGCGGGCAATAAAATTTAAGTCAAGTATATGAATCGCAATACTTCCAGCAGGATAAAGCAATTCGCCAGTCTCAGGATGCAATTTCTCCTGAAGTTCCTTTGGCAGGTCGCTATATTCTATGACAACCTGTTTTTCATTTTGTACACAAAAATGGCCGACCCTCTCACTAGCGTAAGCTTTTTGAACCATTTTACTCGAAATCTCGGCACGCTCCTTAATGTGAAATCCAATGAATGCCGGATCGATGCATTGCACCAATGGATTGTCGACCTGAAAATAGGATATGGTGTCAACTCCTTTTGACAGTAACCGTTGCACATGACCACTGCGTACCAAGGCACGCAGAGAACCGCCATGCCCATCAGGACTCATGGCTATTCGCCCCTTGCTACTCATGAGGATTTTCCCAGAGGTATCCACTGCTGGCATTAATCCCTGCGTGAAAAAATGAACATGTCGGCAATTGAGACCGAAAAAATCATGCACTTTAAAAAAAGCTCGGGTTTCAGCATCATTCTGGATGCTTGTCATTATGAGCCATTCAATAACATTCCCGTACCTGTCACTAGAAGCCCGAATCTTTTCAGAAAAAACCTGAAATAAAGATTTACCCTTCACGGGAGTTGATGGAAATGTCCCCTTGGGGCCATTATAACCGAGACGCGTGCCTTGGCCTCCTGCGACAGTAAATGCCGCAACACGACCTTTACGTAATCCTTCCTCCCCAAGGGCTGAAGCCTGGCCCCAGAATGATTCGTCGCCACCTGATGCTGGATGTTGAATATATGGAGCCGGTGCTAGGTCACTATAATCTTCGGACAACAAGCCAGTTTCTTGCCACTCAAGGCTGAGTGAGGAAATCTCCGCTAAATTAATCTCTGTAGCTTGTTGCAATAATGCAGTTTTTTCCGTTTCGTTAAGCTTCGTGAAAAATCGGAAGACATGCCCTTGGCCGGCATCTTCAAATTTTTGTACGAGCTCAGACAAATTCATGATACTAAGGTAAATGACAAACACCCTTGGCCTGTAAATCAAAAAGGCGGATTGTTATAAAACCGCCCTTTAATAAAAATTGTGGAAGAATAACTATGGCCCTGCTCTGGATTCTGGAAAGATAAACACACGTTCGTTGGCTCTAGAGTAATTTAGGCGTTCACGTACAACCCGCTCAAGAAATTCCGGGTCATTGTAGAGTCTGCGATGGTAAACCTGCTTGCCAGCAAGTTTCTGCTTGGACTGCTCCAATTCTGCAGTCTGTACCCGCTCTCTATTGCGGAAGTTTTCATATTCCGAATAAGTCTGCGAGAAAAAATACCCAAAGACGGCACAATCGGCCACTAAAAGAACGCCCAGAACAATCCAGATTACTTTCGTCATAACACAATCTTCAATTTACTCATCAAGGAGATTAATTCATGTGTTATAAGCGATTCAAAGTCAATCCGAAAGGACCATAGGGCCTCAATCTACAAAAGGTGTGTACTCCGGCACCTGCTGACAAATCTTCTGCTTTAGATCATTCTTTCCATATTCATGGAGACGCAGTCTCAATTCAGATAACCAATGATCCATACGAGAAAGATCGCAGGGTTTTGATGTAAAAAGCAAGATACGGGAATGATCTGTCTTTTCGAGGTTTTCACTGAAATGTTGAATCTCTTCATGCAGTTTTTCCCCAGGGCGAAGACCAGTGAACCGAATCTCGATATCTTGATCTGGTTTGAGTCCACTGAGCTCAATCATTTGCTGCGCTATATCAAGGATTCGTACAGGGTCACCCATATCAAGGACAAAGATCTCCCCCCCCTTTCCTAAGGTTGCACTTTGCAGGACAAGCCCTGCAGCTTCGGCAATTGTCATGAAGTAACGAGTTGTTTCCGGGTGGGTAACGGTGACCGGGCCTCCCTTGGCAATCTGCTCTCTGAAAATCGGAATTACGCTACCGGATGATCCAAGAACGTTACCAAAACGGACTGACATAAAACGGGTTGTATTACTTTCTGCTACCTGCCGCGCAAGAATTCCCATCTCGGCCAACCGTTTGGTTGCCCCCATGACACTTGTTGGGTTGATTGCCTTGTCTGTTGAAATAAAAATAAAGCGTTCCACCCGGGTCTCGACCGCTAATCGAGCCAATAATGCGGTTCCGATACAGTTGTTTTTAATAGCCTCGGCAGGTTGACGCTCCATCATGGACACATGCTTATGGGCTGCGGCGTGAAAAACTATGGATGGCTGAAACTTTTTAAACAAGTTCCGCATCTGTGACTCATCCAGAATATCCGCAACAATCGGAAGAATAATTCCGCCATAACCCTCGGAAGCCAATTCACGTTCCAGATGAAAAAGGCTTCCCTCCACTTGATCTACAAGTAAAACTCGCTTGGGATTGTGACGCAGTATCTGGCGGACTAACTCAGAACCGATGGTTCCACCCGCACCTGTTACCAGAACAATGCGCCCATTCAGTAATTCCTTGATACGAGTGGAGTCAAGGTCGACAGAAGGACGACCCAGAAGATCTTCCATCTCAACCCTTCGCAGGCGGCTGGCCCGTACTCTTCCAGATGCCAGGTCGTTGAGAGAAGGTACAATCTCCGCATCCAGGCGGGCCTCGTTGGCCAACCTGACCCACCCGGAAATCGATTTGGCACCAAAGTGATCTGTGCTATCCGGTGCAATTATAACCTTATCAATATTATAACGCTCACGTAGCAAATAAAAATTTTCGGGCAAATCCCGTATGGGAACCCCATGAATTTGTTTACCAAATTTACCCCCGGCTTCATCAAGAAATAAAACCGGTTTCATGCCCAATCCTCGTTTGGCCAGCAGATCTGCAGCAACTGAAGCAGCAACCTCACCCGTCCCCAGGATGGCTACACGGGATGTCCTGCTAAAATTACTGTAGCCAGCCTGCTGAAAGCTTTCGGCATACAATCGACAGAACAACCTGAACGCACAGAGAAACACGAAGGAAAACTGTAAATCCGCAAGAATGACACTTCGCGGCACGCAAGCCTCTCCCTGTTTCCAGTACCAGAGAAAAACCAGCCCAAGCCCTGCCAGCGCCAAGGCGCTAAAAATACGGGTCAGGTCCGGTAAACGAAAATAATGAATGATACCCCGAAACTCACCCAGAACCAGCAGGAAGATCAGTTTCACCAAGACCAACCACGGTAAGATTCCCAAGCGGATTCCCTGCCAGTTAACATCCGCCTCTCCCTCCGCAGAACCCGGAACCTTAAATTCAAACCTAAGCTCGAATGCCCCCCAGAAGGAAATAGATATCAGAGCAGCATAAATCAGAACAACAACCAACATTCTCAAGGGGGCAAAAGAAGCTTTTAAAAAATGTTTCATCGCCAGATTCCTCTTATGGTTGTAACCACTCGGTCAAATTCATCAGCAGCAAGACTTGAGCCGGAAGGCAGACACAATCCTGTTAGAAAAAGGTTCTCAGATATTGCACCACCGTAGCATTTGGCATCCGCAAATAAAGGCTGAAGATGCATCGGTTTCCATAAGGGTCTTGACTCGATATTTCTGGCTTCAAGTGCAACTCGAAGGACCTCAGTATCAATGCCTGCGATGACTGAATCAATGGTGATACAGGTCAGCCAACGATTCGGTGCATCCTTTCCTGTTTCTGGAATAAAACCGATGCCGGGAAGATCCCTCAAAGCCTCCCTGTAATTGAGGTAAAGTGAACGGCGCTTCGCCACTTTTTCGGCCAAGGAATCGAGTTGTGCCCGCCCAATTCCAGCAAGCACGTTGCTCATGCGATAATTAAACCCTATCTCCGAGTGCTCGTAGTGTGAAGCAGGGTCACGGGCCTGAGAGGCCAAGAATCTCGCACGGTCCACCGCTTTTGCATCTCTGGAGACAAGCATCCCCCCAGCAGAAGTCGTGATTATCTTGTTCCCATTAAAAGAGAAGACACCAAAATCACCGACTGTACCAAGCGGTTGAGACAGGTAGGTACTGCCCAATGCTTCTGCTGCATCTTCAATTAGAATAACTCCATGTTCCCGGCAGACTTGTAAAATAGGCTTGAGATCCGCACTTTGCCCATAGAGGTGGACCACCACAACTGCTTTAGGCAAATTACCCTTTGATGCACGTTGTTTTAAAACCTCGGCCAACAATGCAGCATCCAGGTTCCAAGTAGTCGCTTCACTATCAATAAAGACCGGGCTTGCCCCAATATATCGTATCGCATTGGCAGGTGCCACAAAAGTAAAGGTCGAGCAAATAACCTCATCTCCTGGCACAACCCCACTCAGGAGGAGTGCCAAATGTAAAGCGGCAGTACCCGAATTAAGTGCCGCGGCATGAATCCCTCCGCCAAGTACATCAGAGATCTCCCGTTCAAATGCATCAAGATGTGGGCCCACAGGCGCTATCCAGTTTTCAGTAAAAGCCTCTTTTACGCGCGCTAGTTCTAGTGAGCCAACGTCTGGGGGCGAAAGATAAATACGGCCCTGATGCCTATCTTGTTCAAAGCTTGCCATTCTAGCTTGCCTCCTTTTTCAGTCCAATTTCAGAAAGGCTGTCTACCACCTCCAGAAATACCGGTTCACGCCAAAGTTCCTTGAATGGAAGCGGTGAACTAACACGAATAAAATACTGCTCTGGCTGCCCCTGCCAAAGTCCATCCCAGAACCCCTGTAACCATTTACCAAGATGAGGCGTATCATTAAAACGGCGACCATATTCATAGGGTTCACCTTCGACCAAGTGCCAGTAGATAACATTGCGAATATTCCGATCCATTTCAAAGGAACGCACTTCCGCCGGCTTAAGATCCAGCCCTCTTTTATGGAGGGCAACCGAGAATTGCATATCAGTACAGAGCCAACCATTTTCAGTCCAACATCTATCTGGAGTATGAGATGCCACCAACTGGATCGGCATTTTTCCAGGAGCCCAGTAGGCCACATAGACATCGAAACTTATACGCCCCTTCGAATACACCCTAAAAACATGGTCATCAAAACGAAGTTGCTTGTCTGTTGCAGCACGGACAGCCTCAGTCTCTCCCAATTCTCGTTCTTCCACATCCCAATCATGCACCTCAAAAGGAAGCGCTTCTTTTAAATGCACGCCCCGACCTGCGGAACTCCTGTCAGGTCTCGGCATGAATTGCAGGATGATGCCCATCAATACAAACAGAGTTCCCAAAACCAGCAGCGCCTTTTTCATTTTGTGACAACTTTTGCAGGCACACCCACAACTGTGCTTCGTTCCGATACATTTTCTGTGCAAACTGCTCCCGCTCCAACAATTGCACAATCTCCTACCTTAAGCGAAGGAAGCACACTTGAATGGCTTCCAAGAAACACCCCTTCGCCAATCTCGACTGCGCCAGTGAGGTCACAGTAGGAGCTCAACTGGGAAAATGCACCAACCTTGACGTCATGGCTCAAGGTCGCGTGCATATTTATGCCAGCGAATTCCCCAACCTGAGAATCACTGGATAGTATTACACCCGGACAAACTACAGCTCCTCTTGCTACATTTACATTTGAGCCACGGACTACACTGGGATGGACAATTGTTTCAAAGCGCGCTCCTTTTGCAAGCAACGTTTCTGTCGCTTTGCGCTTTGAAGAAGGCATCCCGATGGCAATAATGAAGCGGTCGGGTTCACTTGGATTAAAATCCATCACACTGCCGACAACGCCTTTGGCATATTCAAAACCATCTAGCACATTGGGGTTATCATCGAGAAATCCCGAGAACTCATATTCGCTGATGCAATCCAATGTGTCTTGTGTCCATGCATATACCTCACGGCCAAATCCGCCAGCACCAACAATATAGAGATTCTTCAGCATTAAATCAGGATGTTAAAAAGAAATTAAAATACCAAAAGGTTAATGGGACAGCAACCAATGAAGATTTTTTCTCAGGCAAAAAACTTATCCTAGATCTTTTCATTTCCAGTAAACTTTTCCATGCTGTGGGATCCTTTCTGGTTTATGCCCTGGCAACTTAAGACTGTTATGACGGTCAACAGTAGAATTTTAAGATCAAGCCACAGGCTTCGGTGATCCACGTACCAGACATCCAACTTAAACTTTTCCTCCCAAGTTAAAGCATTTCGTCCCTGAACTTGAGCCCAACCAGTTAGCCCTGGCCGGACCTCGTGTCGACGTCCTTGCTCAAGAGTATAGAGTGGCAAATATTCCACCAGCAAAGGACGGGGGCCCACCAGACTCATTTCCCCACTAAGTACATTCCATAACTGCGGAAGCTCATCGAGTGTGGTTGCCCGTAAAAAAAGACCCCAACGAGTCAGACGATCTGCATCCGGAATGTCTTCTCCTGCTGCATTTTTATCCTCACGCATTGTTCTAAATTTCCAAAGTCTAAAGATTTTTCCGGCAACTCCTGGTCGCTCCTGCGAAAATAGAACTGGCCGGCCTTGGCAAAGAAGGCAGCCGGCTGCAATAATCAGAAACAATGGACCAAACAACAGAAGTCCAATGGCTGATGCTAGTAAATCAAAAATACGTTTCATCTAAAAAACTACGGTCAATTATATCACTGATCGCAAAATAATTTTTCTACCAAATTAGACCAACATTCTGCAATCTGATCAGAGGAGTATTTAGCTTGTCCCACATGGAATGCATTTCGGCGTTTTTCAAGCAAAGACTCACGGTCCCTGCAGATCTCCTGCACTTGTCGTCGAAGCCCACGAATATCTCCCGGTTCAATAACCCACCCACAATCGTGATCATGGATCAACGTAGCTAGGTCCGAATTCTGAGGACATACTGCAAGAAGTGCTTGGCCAGATGAAAGTGCGCTGTAGGTCTTGCTCGGCATAACCACTTTCTCCGCACCTGGACGAATGGTTACGACTCCGACCTGAGCTGCTTTCATTGCCGCAGGCCACTCTAACTGGGATAGGGGTCCAGAAAGCTGAAACCATGAACGTTTTAATGGTTTAATACCAGGGCCTGTTGAATGGAACAACCATTCGCAACCCATGATTGGTTTATCCCGACCAAATTGAACCAAAGTATCCACCTCGTGCATCCTACCAATATGGCCACAGTAAAGAAAACGAATTGAGTGAGATGCTGGAGTATTTTGTGGAAGGTTTTTTGCAAAAGGTTGAGCATCTGCTCCAACAGGAATAATTGCGGTCTCCATGGCAGGGCCATATTTATTGATAGCATATTCCTGCAGATAAGTACCGAGGAACACGCTGGCATCACAGTTTCGAATGGCACGAGATGTTACCGCCTCCAGCTTTTGCCTGGCTTTTAATCCAAGGCGACGACCTGCCAATTCCATTGCTTCAGGATAAAGGTCCAAGACAAAGTTCACCACACGAACTTGGGCATCACTCGGAGTTTTTCTCTGCACTAAATCCGGCAGAAAAAAAGGATTTGTCGTTACAATCCGGCAGATTGGTTGATCCACCTTTTGTCGAAGTTGGCGCAGTGTACGCAGGCTCATTCCCGCATATAAATTCAAGCGAGAAAGAAAGTTTTTTAAAAAAGTTTTCTGGGACCGGTATTTATCTTCATCCATTACGGAAATGACCTCCACGGAAAAACCCCGTGCAACAAGAGCTCGCGCCAGACCTTTCCAAAAGATGCTGCCAGACACAGAAGTGTAGATTTCGATCTTCATTTACTTATTTGAGCAAATAGAGAGATGTAAAATGATGATGAAACTGGAAATTATATTTAGTTGGGGATTAATTCCTCCAGCCTATCTCGGAACTGCTCAAAGCCAAGATGATGGTTCACCCAGTTCCGGGCAGCGTCCCCTTTGACAGATAGTTCATCATTGGATATTGTAGCAAGTTCCGAGATGGCATTGGCCGCTTCAGATGAACTGTCTGTTGACAGTAGCCAACCACAATTAACACATTCCAGTTCGCCCTGTAAATCATTTCCCGGGGAAAGAATTACCGGCTTACCAGCTGACATTGCCTCAGCTGCCGCTAGGTTAAAGTTTTCTTTGGCAGATAAGGAAACCAGTGCATCAGAAGCTGAAATCAATCCATCTTTTTTCCAACGATAGACAGGCCCAGGAGCATGAACCCGCGGTACACCCATTATTCGGGCAATGTGAATCAGGTCCTCTGGAGAATACGATTCAGGCGGACCAACAAACGCAATATGAAGGTTGGGTGCATTGGCCAGGCGAAACGCTTCAAGGGTCTCCAATGGTCGTTTGACTTCCTGCAGACGCCCAAGATAAAGCAAAAGGCGTTCCCCTTCGCCAATATTCAATTTTTCACGCCAAGCCTGCCGCGCTTTTTCTCTGCTAACAAGATCAAATGGCTTGATTGGCCAATGGACAGTTTCAGCATTCACTCCATCCAGGAATGGTAAAGCTTTATTGTGTTCTCTGTGAGTAGCAAAAAGAACTCGGCTGGCTCCACGCAAGTAGGATTGCCCAAAATGCTGGAGCCAACGCATTTTTCGAAATCGCCGATAGGAAAGAACAAAAGGGTCCAGCCCACCATGAACAACAACCCAATAAGGAATATTTCGTTGACTGGCTTGCTTTGCTACCCAGTGCGTATGGTAGCGGTAGAGAGTATGAACAATAATTAAGCCCGCACCATCCAGCAGATTCTCGGCCCTGTTAAGTTCATCGACAGAAGGCTTGTGAAATAATCGCCCAAGCAAACCTCGACCGGTCTGCAGGTGCAGCAATCCGTCACCCTCATGAATTTCCTCCTGACGATCAGGACCAGTGAATGAAATCGTATCACCGCCAAGGGCTTCGCGAATACGGCTTAAGGCGATGGCAGAACCTCCCGCGCTAGGTGTGACATCTAATCCAATCTGAACTATTTTTTTCATTGGATTATTTTCAATCTGTTATGGAGGAATAATTCCTTGAATTTTATGGCTAGTGTTTCACACGCTTCAGCCCCGAAATAATGGCCCTGCAAGCTCTTGGGGTGATCTTGGCCAGGAACAAACCAATCATGAATAAAATGTAGTTTTAGCAAATGCTCCCGAGCAAGAGCCTCTGCTTCCTGCCGGACAATCTCAGATCCGTAAAAGGAAGGCTCATCCACCACGAAAAAAAACTCCACTTCATCGACCTGTAATTGTTCCGCAAAAGCTCGAAGCAAGGCAGCGTACCGAGTCTCATTTTCACGAAGGTGATGAACAACAACTTGATCAGGATGAACAATCTCATTAGAAATTTCGTGAGTTAGACTAGGCATGATATGTAGGTTAAGTATGCCTTTGAGATGAAGGGCAACTTGACTGGTCATAATAGTCTTGTAGGCAATACCATCAGGGGGAAATATTTTACGAAGGCGACCTGATGCAGGCATTACCGGAATATCGCGAACAGCAATAGACCCATCAGCTTTTGCATGGGTGACCCAGCAAATACCGTATACTCGATCTTCAAGATCATTGCCGGCCATGTGAAGAAAAACAGCAGAAGGCCCATATTGACGGCCCAATTCAAGATAGCGGCGAACAGATTGTGGCAAACTCCAACCTCCATTGCCGAGATTAATCATATGGGGAGCGCTGCCAGTAAGAACATTAAAGCGGGAATCAATTGTTTCTTCATCCTGCACACCAAATCCAAAAATATTTGAATCACCGAGTAAAAGCACCTTTTCGCCAGAGGTCTCAGGTGAAACCCATTTACCGCGTAGACGATGTTCGTTGGTCGTATAAATAAAACGAAAATGTCCGGGCTTGGCATTTATAATTCGCTTGTGCGGGTAAGCAATCACACCGTATTGCGAATTCCAATCCGAGACTGGGAAAATCCACTGCTGAGGGGAGATTTTTTTAAGTATGATTTCCAGTAAAAGAAAACTTAAAAAGAGGCTCCCTAAAAGCAAACAAGCTTTTTTAAGCAAAAGCCTATAAGCCTTCAGGTTCATTATCATTGGTCATTGGTTCAGGTAAAGGAAGTTCTTCCCCATATCTTAGCGCGGAAAAAGCATGATTCCGGTTTGCAATCCAAGACCTGCGAATAATAAAAAACAAGAATGGCCAAAACAGCAAAAAGTAATTCACAATGAGAATCAGCAATTTACCAATACCACCTCTCGCCATGATTAAGAGTTGAAGCTGAAAGAAGGTCATCAAAAAGAACAGCCTTGGGTCAGATTTTAATAGAAAGCAGAGAGACCCCACCAGCAGGCCAATTACCATTGCATGAATCCAGAATAACTTGTTTCCAAAAATGAAGATCGCCTCTCCGAAAATCGAGGGCAGGAAAACCTGAGTGATTGAATGACCGTAATGGCGTTTCGTGGCAAATTCTGTGAATTCGTAGTTAATCTGGAGGTAATCCCAACTTTCGGTCAAGTTTTGGGGAATAGGCAGGGATACAATCCACTTTAGATATCGAAAGATTTCTTCAGTTCGGGATGTGTTAATCAATTCATCAACAAAAATAGGGTAAAAAGTCTCCTGGTAGAAAAGCACGTAAACAGATTCAATAAGCCCATAGAGATTTAAACCAATCTCCATACCGACTCCCTGTCTTAGTTTGGTATAAACATTGAAGAAAAAGAGAAGAATGGGAAGTGCGAACAGACAGGCAACTGCCAGAAAATGTCGCGGAAATATCCGCATATTCCAAAAATAAAGAAGCAACAGAATCAACATCAACCCGATCTCATGTCGGGGAAGGTATTCATCCACACAGTAACGAATGTAGTAATAAAAAAAGACCGATAGAATAACCAACCACCATTTTCGACCGAGAAAAGCCAAGGAGAACAAGAAAAAAGGGAACATCAACACAGATGCATAATAAAATAGTATCTCAGGGAGGGTATCGCCAGATTCACGAAACCGATCTTCCACCATTTGAACAATATCTGGAGAAGGAGGTTTTAAGAGACGGAACAACTGAAATTCCGGATAAACCAGGGGGAAAAGCGAAAAAAGCAGGAAAAAGATTGTGAAGCCGTTCCAGAAACGCTCATTCAAAAGGCCTTCACCTTCAAAAAAACGTACGGGCCTCACTCGTTTATTCAGTAGATAGAGGGTGAAGGTAAAAGTCCCAAACAAAATTACAAAGAATACAAAAAACAGCGCCAGGTACTTCCAGTCAACAATCCGCAGGGAACCTCCTATTCCTGACCAGACATAGACTCCCAAAGCACCAAAATAAAGAAATTGTCGCTCAAACTCATTTTTAAGAAAAATACGAAATACGAATACGCAACATAGCACTACTACAGTAAGAACAAAAAATTTGCTAAATAAAAAATCGCTTTCCATTGGATTCAGATTTTGGCTTTAGGTAGTCCTTGTAGCGTTTTACAAAATATGGCAACTGACCGTTGTCGGGAAAAGCGCCCGCCAGAGTCATTTGGAGGCGTCAAGTGCCCGGTAAGCAGTGCCTTTAAAGCCAAACTGGCAGTTTCGCGATCCCATATGCAATTTGGCATGCCACACGAGGCAAGAATCTTTCGTAACTCACTACCTTGGCCTGTTACTGCAAGAACAGGGCGTCCCATGGCAATCAACTCAAAAACCTTGCCCGTGACAACTTGGTCGGACTCTGGCACCAAGGCGTTCAGGATGATATTAGCGCCAGCAGAAAGACTCTGCCGCCGAGCCTCTGTCTGGGAAACTGCACCATGACATTTCACAAGGTCTGGGACTCCAGCAACAACAGCTTCATTGATAACTCGGGCTGAATCATTGCACCAAAACTCGAAACATATCTCTTTAGAAGTAAGCTGCATTTCTGCCGCCGCCTGAAAAAGCAGTTTGGGAGACCGAAGGCCTGGAATAATTGTTCCCAAATAGCGAATGGCTAGAGGGTGACTGAAATCTACAACTTCGGGTGAGGGTTTATTTAAATATCCATTGTAAAGGACAGTTGGACTGCCTCCAAAATCTTTTTTAAGCAACAGAGCCAACTCCTCGCCTACGGTAGTGACAACATCAGCTGAATCATGGCATCGCTGTTCCATGGGGCGCTCAAATAGAGAGAGAAAAGCAGGGATTCGACGCTGTAGACCAGGAGCAATCTCATTTGTCCACAAATCCCGAAAATCAAGAACCCAAAGGGCACGATCCGGGTTAATAGAAACCCAGCGTTGCATCTCGGAATGCACCGAAAAAATTGGGCCACTGGTCACAACGATGTTACGAGATCTCGGATCCAAGAGTGTATTAAGACGGGCCACTGCCTGTCTGGACCATGTTCTCTGCCGATCTGGCCAAAATAAAAAGCTGGATGCGACTCGTCGTAACCAAGTCGACAAAAAACCCATCTGGGAACGACCTGAGAAGACACTAGAACCACCCAAGCAATCTGGAACATGAACAATCTCGATGTTATCACAATCCTCACAGCCGCCATCAGCACAAATAACTGTTACTTGTCCATGTTCTCGAAGTAATTGCGCCATTTCGCGCCACCTCCGAGAACCTGTAAGCTCCACGGTGCCAAAGTAGTAAACAATGATTATAAAGTGGTCCCTATCCATCCCCATCTCGAGCAATTTGTAAGGTAGATAAAATCAGCATCATTCCAAGAAGCGATAGTGCAAAAAGAACAGCAATATCACCAGGGAAGAGAAATCTCACAAAAAAAATAATCCCGGCATAGCCTAATGCCTTCAAAATTGGGAACTGAAGACGGGGCCATTGTTCGGTTAGGGATATCCCAGCACTTTGAACCAGCCAGACTAGGTAGCCTCCTCTCAAAAAGAAACTCACAATAGCAAAAGCACCCAGCGCCATAGTCTCACCACCGATTATTGCACCGACAACCAACGAGCCAATCCGTACCACAAGCATAATCAATTGGGCTGAAAACTCCTGCCCTTGCCTCTCCAGGACAAATGGAAGGTTTGATAAAGGAGATGTAATAAAAACAAGCGCCAACCAAGGGCTCATCCACATAGCCATTTCGCCGGCTTGCCTCCACTCCTGTCCAAAAACCAAGCTAAAGAACTCAGGTGCACCAGCACCGATCAAGAGAATTCCCGGCAGACCAACAGCAATCAAAAAATGAAGTAATTGAGCTGTCGTCGCCTGAAGATTATGCTGCCTATGGGAGCGGACTGCCTGAGGGAAAAAAACCTGTGCCACTGAGCGACCCAAAAAATTGAGTGGCATTTGCAAAACACGAAAACCTAGCAGGTAAAGGCCAGCGAATAATTCTCCAAAAAAACCAGCAAAGAGGAGAAATGGCAAGTATAGGTTGAGCACATTGACTATTCCGGACCAAAAGGAAACCGCGGG
>JABJCN010000184.1 GCA_018668635.1 Opitutia bacterium | reverse complement strand
GCCCTTCAATGCCCCCCATGGCGCATCTAATCTGGACCCCGTCATCCGGGGAGCTGCACAAGCACCTGAAAAATTCAAGAAACTCTACCCGAAACTCCAGGCACAGGCCGGCACGGAGAAACGCGCCTACCGGCGTTACGGAGACAAGGTTTTCGCCATGCTGAACAAGCCCGCCAAGCGTCTCGAGTTTGTGGGTTCCGTATCTGCCATGGATGCCTCCATCGGCAGGGTCCTCGATTTTCTGGATGACCACGACCTGGCCCGGAACACCCTTGTTATATTTCTCAGCGACAACGGGGGTGGCGGAGCCGCCGACAACACCCCGCTCCGTGGAGCCAAGGGACAGATGTTCGAGGGCGGGATCCGCGTCCCCTGCATTGTCCGCTGGCCTGCAAGGATTCCCGCCGGAAAAAGCTCTGATGCCTTGCTCACCTCCCTGGAGATTTTTCCAACAATCTGTGCCGCCGTCGGAATTGACGGCCCTGCTGACGTGACCCTCGACGGCTTTGACATGCTTCCCGTCCTGCTGGGCAAACCCTCCCCACGCGAAGAGATGTTTTGGCAACGTCGACTCGACAAGGCAGCACGGGTCGGACACTGGAAATGGGTCGAGAGTTCACGAGGCAACGGCTTGTTTGACCTGTCAAAAGACCTCTCAGAGAAAAACGATCTTTCTAGCCAACACCCCGAAATACTGGCCAAACTAAAAAAGCGTTTCCTCAATTGGAAAGAAAAAATGGCAACCGCTGAACCAAGGGGTCCGTTTCGTGATTTTTGAGTCCGGAGCAATCCAACAAGGCGTCGACATCCAGTATAATA
The DNA here is from genome assembly GCA_018668635.1 of Opitutia bacterium. Taxonomy (GTDB): domain Bacteria; phylum Verrucomicrobiota; class Verrucomicrobiia; order Opitutales; family JABJCN01; genus JABJCN01. The sequence continues at coordinate 3,579 of JABJCN010000184.1, read as the reverse complement.
TTTTTCAATTTGATTATCAACTGGACCGAATTACAATCCTAGCGTAATTCGGGCGAAATGTGACCAAGGCATGCAGCAAGAAGTTCCTCAGGATTGGAGAGCAGATAGTGTGGCCGAAATTTGCCAAGAACCTCTCCATTATTGAATCCCCAAGTGACAGCCGCCATCTTTACACGAGCCTTTCTGGCCGCGCGCACATCACGACATTCATCCCCAACGTATAGTACATTGCGACTACGAACCTTGTGCAAGCGACGGAGGTGTTTCAAATTTCGGGCTTTCTTGCGAAGTTTTACCGAGCAAAGCATAAAATCAAAAACCTCAAGGTCATGCTGATGAAGCAGAGCACTCACATTCTCCATTGAGTTTGAGGTCATAATACCAATATGGTGTCCCATGTCCCTGAGTTCTCGAATCACCTCGGGCATTCCTGGGAAAAGCTTAACATCCAGGATGTTTCGCGTCATCTCTGCCTGTGCGCAGTGAAGAATTTTTGAAATCTTTCGGATGGGAATTTTCAAATGTCGAATAAATTGCCAAAGGGTACGACTTCTCAACCACTGCAGTTCATCCTCTTCAATCCGGCGAAATCCAAACTCATCAGCCAAACGATTCATTATCTTAATGGACTGCACCATCGTGTCGGCAATGGTTCCATCAAAGTCGAAGATAATTAGACTCCGCTGGTTATGTTTCTTTAAAGACATTGGATACTATACTGTAATAATGCTTATGTTTTAGAAAACAAAGTCGGCAAGGCTAATTTATAGTTCACCGCCATTCGAACAGATACAAACCCTCATACCATAAGCTTAAAGAAACAAGAGTCAAATGAAGCAATTCAAGAGCATTATTGTTTCTTAAAGTATGACCTTCCAATGTTATTTATGGGGGTTAAAGGTATGATAGTCACATACTTTAATTATATGAAGTGTTGGTTTCTAGCTGTTGACATACGGAGCAGGCTTACACTTGCTTGCTATTCAAGAAATGCGACACCTACACAACTTAATCGGCTCACTAATAATCCTTTATGCCGTAGACGCAAAACCTGCACCCTACATTCGTATAACCGAAACTTCTGATGGAGAAATCCAACTTCAGGTAACCAATAGAAAGCTGAAATCCACCACGGATACAAATGCTCCAACCATCTGGCTCTCCGCCGTGGCACACATTGGGGATAAGCTCTATTTTAACACTCTGCAAAAGCATTTGGACCAGCAGGCACTGGTTCTCTTCGAGGGTGTTGGGTTCCACCCGGACAAGGCCACGCGACTCAAGGGAAAAAGAGGAGCTGGAAACTTCCAGCGGGACATGGTGGAAAAATCGATACAGGAAGATATCGCGAAGTCACTTGGTCTCGTCTATCAACTCGGAGCCATTGAGTATGACCGGCCAAACTTCCTCAACAGCGACATGTCAGCCCAGGAATTCATGACCCACTTTCAGTTGGGAACAAAGCAGTCCATACTTAGTGGGGATGCAAAGGAGGACCGTGATGCCACCCGTTTCATGGCAACGCTTGCGGGTACTTCTGCTGCCACAAAGATCCTTAAAGGTTTTCTCCAGATTTTTGGGAAAAGTCCAAAGTTTCAGGGTGTCGCTCGACTCGTCCTGATCGAAACCCTTGGATCGCTCGGCAATGAAATCAGCAGTACAGGAAAATTGCCTGAAAGCATGCAAAAGCTCATGAAAATGATTCTCCAAAAGCGCAATAAGATCGTACTTCAGGATCTACAGAAAATAATGGAGGCAAAGGAACAACCAGAATCCCTATCCATCTTTTATGGTGCAGCCCATATGCCTCACCTTGAGGCCCGTATAACCAAGTCACTGGGATACAAACCCGTAAGTGACACTTGGTTGACCTGCTTTTCTGTCAGACCGGATCAGCAGGGCCTTAACCAGTCCGACATCAAGTTTGTTCGACGTCTTGTCGCAATCCAGATCAAGAAATATATCAATCAATAGCTTTAGGTTTCGGGGTTAAACATAAAGCTGAAAACCTCCTGCCCTTCCTGAGCACATTTCACACCCCTTATTTCTATTATCCGGAAACCATGGAAACTTGGCCAAACGAATACCGGTACGATCAAAAAACAAATAGAAGTGGTTAAACTCTAATTAATAATCACCTTCAATTGTCTCAACTGCCGAAACCTTTCCGTTGGCAAATTCCACCTGCATTCGCAGTTGCTTCTCCCAATAGTCATGGTCAACGGTTACCCATTCATAACGGATACGTGAACGCCCTTTCTTATCAACATAGGTGACTGGCATCCGGACGGTCTCGTAATCCGTTCGCATAATGGAGCGAAAATACTGCCAGATAACGGATTCTCCCTCCCCATCCCTGCGACGTGAAATACTATCCGGACGGCCAAGGGCAATATCCACCATATCCTCGTCAAAACCGATATCCACCTCACCACGGCGAATCATTTCTCTGGCCTCCTCCGGAAACTCATAGAATAAATCTATATTCTGGGAAATCCTACGCTCGCGCTGTGCTTCCTGGGTAATACAACCCGACAGGAACAAAACTATTACCAGAGTGATCGCCCTAAATATTTCCATGACACAACATCACCTTAATCTGTTAATAAATCAAGTCCACAGTATCGTTTGAACGAACGAAAATTAGAAATTTTCTAATGGATATACTTCCAAGGTATCATATGACTGAAACCAAATTTAAAACTTTATTAAAAACCAACCACCCTCTTCATTTTCCTGTGCTCAATTCTGACTGTTCTACTCGCAGTTTCCGATATCGATCCCCTTATTCCTTTGAAAGGTGGGGGAAATGTATTTCTCAATGAAGTTACTTCCGGAAAAAGTACGAATCTTTCCCTTGCCAAACCAAATGGAGAGAAGATTCTGGTGGCATTTTCGGTGAGAATTGTGGAACCCTGATCCTCCTCCTTTTTATTTTGTTTCTTATTTTTCTAAGAAAAAGAATGCGTGTGCGTCTGATTACTAGTGTGATAAAACCAAATTTTTGATAGCCGTGCCTCTTGCAGTCCATTTCTCATTTACTAATCCAATAGACCCATGAAGAAAATTATTTCAATTGCAGCATCGTCATTGTTTTTTGCCTTTGCCATTCTGCTCATCGGGCAAAAAAGTTCCGACAAAAGCCTCGTCAACCAATGGAAGGAAGTGGAGGAGGCGACCAAGAAGGGCCTGCCCAAGACGGCCATAGAGAAACTCGATCCGCTCATCGAGCGAGCCCTTAAGGAAAAAGCTCATGCAGTGGCCATTCGCGCCATTGCCCAGAAGATCAACTTGGAGGGAGCCATTGAAGGGAACAAACCCGAGGAGAAGATAACTCGGATGGAGGCGGAGATGGCCAAGGCTCCCAAGGAGATCGTTCCCATGATGAACGCCGTTCTGGCCAACTGGTATTGGCAGTACTTTCAGCGCAACCGCTGGCGCTTCACTCAAAGAACGCAAACCGCGGAGGCTCCGGGAGGAGATATCACCACTTGGGACTTGCCCCGCATCCTGTCGGAAATCGACAAGCAGTTTCAAAAGACCTTGGCTCATCACGAGGTTTTGAAGAAGGAAGCGGTC
>JABJCN010000137.1 GCA_018668635.1 Opitutia bacterium | reverse complement strand
CCCAACATCGGCACCGGCGGTTACCTTGGTTCCCCCTACGCACCGGTTTTCGTGGGATCCGACAAGAACCATCCAGCCATGGCAGACTTTAAACCGCCCAAGCTCTACGAAATGACTGACCCTGCCCGTTTCAAGAACCGTAAGGAGCTACTTGGCAGGATTGAATCAGGCACCCTGCAAAATCATCCTCTTGGAGAGGACTGGGACAATTTACGTGAACTGGCCTACGACGGCATGACCCGAGTGGAGGGTCGCAAGGCTTTTGAAATGCATCGCGAACCCACCAAGGTGCGTGAAATGTACGGCATGCACCCATTGGGACAAAACCTGCTGCTGGCCCGCCGCATGGTGGAGTCCGGTGTGCGGTTTGTCACAGTCAATGGATGGACAGGACAAGCCTCACATGACAAGAAAGGCCCTCCCAGTAGTAGTTGGGACATGCATGGCGGGAACATGGGAATGGGTAACGCATTTGGAAACGGATCCTATGGAATGGGATTCTGTTTACCCCGCCTGGACCAGGCATTATCAGCACTCCTTATTGACCTAGAGCAACGGGGCTTAATGGATGATACACTCGTAGTCGCAATGGGCGAGTTTGGCCGCACACCGAAGGTTCTCACGCAGCAACCCCCGGGTCGCCAACACTGGCCACATTGTTTCTCCGCTATAATGGCAGGCTGCGGCATCAGTGGCGGCGCTTTGTATGGTGAATCTGACAAGACCGCCTCCTATCCGAAGAGCGACCCGGTGCACCCACAGGATATTCATGCAACAATCCTACATGCCCTGGGTGTTCCGCTAAATGACCCGACACAAAACACTGGAATCAACCGCCCCCTCTTCTCGACCGGCAAGCCGGTGATGAAATTGTTCAGCTGAGTTTCAGGCAGGTTTGTGGTTCAGGCATCATCCACGCCTTCACTCTCCTGCGTTTCGGTTGGCTTTTTCGTCCGGCGACCCTCCTTTGCCATGATTTCAACATAGAATGAATTCAGCTGATCCTGTTCTGCGGCATCAATAAATCTTCCAATTTCAGCCACGTGAATCACCTTCGACTCTTCCGCAGTAGGTCCGAACCTGCAGTCGAAGTCCCAAAAGTCCACTCCCTCCGGGAGTTCTTTTCTGCGCTCTCTCTTTAGGTACTTATTGACATCGGATTTCACTGATTCGATGAGCCTGGCGTATTTGATCTTAGGGTGGGTTAAATTGAATTTTTTTTTCATTTTGAAATTTGAAACAGGGTATGAAGTGAATAGGAATCCGCAGATGGATGTATACAAAATAAAAAGGTGAAAGAAGACTTCCCTGACCCAGTTCAGCAAGCCAAAACATCAAGCCAGCAATTCCTGTAACGGTCCCTTTAAGTCTAAATCTTTCAAATGTGAATCAATCTGGCCGAAGTGGTCTTGTGGTTGTGACCCACTTGCTTGAAGTAGGGTATTATAAAAACTGCCAATTGTCCGGTGACCAGCCTTTTGATAAGATGGATAACGAAGAAACCTCCCTTCGTTCTTGATCTTGTGATTTCGTCCACCGACCAGGACAAACGGCCAATTCTTACGTTGTGAATGGTGGGCATCGGCCCCGTCACTCATATAGATAATCAAGGTATTATCCAGCATTGTACCATTTCCCTCAGGAACAGCTTTCAACTTGGCGGCAAGACCCGCAATCTGATCCACTTGAAATTTGCGGATTACACTACGTGCATCAACTGATTTCAGACCGTTCCGGGTTACCTTGTTATGCCCAATATCATGAACAGAGGTGCTACCGAACCCAAAACTTTCGTATTTTGTACTTAGCCAATCAGCACGAATGGAAATCACATTCGAAAGTCCGGTAATCAAGGCGGCTGCGCTCAGGTCAAAGAAGAGTGATATACGATCAGCAAAAACCTTCGAGCTATATTGGGTGGATAGCTCAGGGGCATTCCTTCTAATTGCATCGCTCATTCCAGTTAATTGAACGTTACGGGCGCGCACTGAATCAAAAGCGCCAAGATAGTGATCCAGCTTCTCACGTTCTAGACTGGATACACTTCGGGAAACCCTCCGCACGTCTTCAGAAAGAAAGTCCAGAAGGTTTTCCTGTAGTTTAAATTCCTTTTTCCCCCCAACGGCCAAATTAATCACACTACCAAAAAGCTCACGATAAGCCTTTTCCGCGCTGGCTTGATAGGCCATCGGTTTATTCTGGCCATGGGCTGAGATCCTGGGGAAAACAGCGGTCTCTTGCACGATGGGGCCAAAGTTGTTGCCGATACTATGCCCGTTGGCAGAGAAACCATAATTCTTAAATGGTGCCGGGAACATATCACCAAGTATACAGTCAATGGTTGCTGCCGCAGGCTTTTCAGGTGCATGGTGACAACTCAGTGCCCCGTAGTACGAAGAATGATTTCCTGTGAAATTCCGACCGGACAATCCATCCAGAATCAAAAGTTGATCTTTGAAGGGTTCAAGGGACTGAAGCGTTGGCGCCAACTGAAGGTCCTTTAGAGCCACATCAAGCACCTTCTCATTGACTGGTTTCTCAAAGCCAATTGGGCGAATGGCTTCACCGGTCAACCCACTGGACTTAACAACAAAAACAAATCGTCTGGGCATGCCATCCTTATCCCCTTCCGCATGCAGCTTCATCTGCCGAAGAAGAGGAACCAATGCCGCTCCACCTGCCCCGATAGACATCCCCCTTGTGAATTCTCTCCGTGTATAACTCATTTTTTTGAATTGGTTTTTGCTATTAGCGAATGATCGGCTTTGCGATACAAGAATGAATCAGAGGTCAATAAGGCAACCAGCACCTCGCTAAATTTACCACCTGATTGAACATAGGCCTGATCAGCGGCAATCAGGGATACCGAGTCGCTTAACATTTCATTCCGCCCCATCCAGAAACGAAATGCATGGCGGATTATGGACTGGCGAACACGAGTGGATCGTGCAAGGCGCTGGACAAATTCCCGAGCATCCCTGACCGGTCCGTCTATACCTGGCTCGCCTGTACCAAAAATCTCACCGGACGCATCGACAGGGATGATATCGACAACCCCTTTTTGACGTAGCTTTTCCAGTTGTTCCTGATGAATGAAAGGCTGCGGGAGATAAATGTTTTTAACCCTGTCAAAGTAAAGGGCTTTACGGACCCAACCCCGATCATCAAAACTCTCAAAGGGCATGCCCAGTGGATTGATGGTACGATGACACTTCCAGCACTCCTCCTTCCTTGTGACTTCAAAGCGCTCACGTAATGTCTTATGGGGATCCTCAGGAACACTGGCATCCACTCCGATTGGCAAATCAGGAACATTTCCAGCCAGAAGGCGCTGACGGATCCATATTCCACGGTGAACCGGATCATTGGCATCATTCGTTGAATGAGCAATAAGCCAACTGTTATCTGTGAGAATACCTGCGCGAAAAGTTTCATCCTTGAGATGGCGCGCATGTTTCAAACCTTCATTGTAGCGTTTCAAAGCCTGTTCAGGCGTCACTCTATTTAGATCCTTCGCATATCGATTCTTCAATCTAGCCAGCATGGCAAACTTGTTGTTATTAAACCTTGGTGAAGTCAGAAGTTCCTTAAACACATGATTGTCTTCATTAAGGATAGCGGAAACATGCCCCTGCGGTGCACCGACCAGTGCACGGGATCCAATTGCTTCACCCGAACTATCCTTGAAGGTGCCGGCAGCTTTGGGATACAGGAAAAACTCCTCAAAAAAACGTACAATCCGTGGATACCATCCATATCCGTGCTCCCCTTCCTGGATCATCCGGGGAAAATAAGCAGCGGGCATGTTTCTTCGAAGTGGGGGGTGACCTGCGGCAATCATCCGCCGAACCACGATCTCAATATCTTCCTTTTGGGACAACTGATCCTGTTTAAGGGCCTGTTGAAGAATTGGGATTTGAGATGGAGGGGTATCGGCAAACGCATAAGCCAGTGCCAACGAAACCTCTTGGGGGGACAACATCTGGCGCCCATGCTCATCAGGGTCACCACGACCCAGTTCCATTCGGTAGACCGCTTCGGTTGAAAGATAGATGCCTAGAATCGAGATTTTCAGTCCGGTCTCAAGCCCTCCCTGCTTTAAATTCTTCTGCATGAAGGTCAGATAACGATCCATTTCCTCTGGCTTGATGGAACGACCTGTTGACCGTTGGAATTCCTCGCGGATAACTCGGCACATGGCATCGCTGGAAGGAAACTCTTTTGCCTCAGTGATAGCCTTGTAGCTTTCCTTGGTATGCAACTGATTGGAAATAATGTCATCCAGTGCCATCTTAAGCGAAAGAAACCCGGACTCTCCCATGATCTCCTGCGAGGCGTAATCACGAATCCCACTGGCCTTGGATGCATAAGCGACTGGTTCTGCCTCAATTCCACCGGCCACTCGCAGTGGATAACGCTTTCCTCGATATACATGCGGGCTCATCCTCCAGAGCCTCGATGGAGTGAATGCAGGTCCCTTGATTTCTCCGTTAAACAAAAGCTCATGACTGACCCGGTTGCCATGTTCCGGAAGTAACAGCTTGGATTTGAGTTCAAAACCTCTTCCAGCGAGAACAAGCGTATCCTTGATCCAGTTTACGACCAGTTGTCGCTCAATGGCAGTTGGTTGTCTTTCATCCTCAGGGGGCATCTCCCCAGTTTCAATTTGTTCGAGCACACGTGCCCACAGGTCCATGGATTTACCATTTTTAATCTCAATGCCAATATCATGCAGGCTCACCCTGCCTTTCTTTTTTTCAACTCCATGGCAGCTGATGCAGTGATCCTTAAGAAGCGGAACAATGACTGAGCTATATTGCCCCTCCCGGTCCAGTTCAACCCCGTTGGCAATACCGGTGAACAAAATAAATAAGAGTGCCCAACTCCTTGTCACACATAGTTTCATACAAGCTATACAATATCTCGAAATCATGAATCTGAGAACAATTTCGCAAGCCAAGAAAACAAAAGTCTCTGCTTTGAAATTAAACTTGGCTTAAATCTCAAATCTCCATCAATTAATCTAGTGCAAGGAAGTATAACCCAAACGCTTCACGCTAAGGATAAACAACACAATCTATAATCATGCAGTATCTAGCAAAAAATCAAATCAGTTACTTTATCTGCAGGGGTTGCTTACTTATAATTTTTGCACTGGGCTTGGATGGTCGGGAAATCAATGTCCCAAAAGATTTTAAAAGTGTCCAAGAAGCAATCAACGCGGCAAAACCGGGTGATGAAGTGATTGTACAACCCGGAACCTTCAGGGAACGCCTGGTAATGCAAGCCGGGGTAATTGTAAGGAGTCAT
>JABJCN010000030.1 GCA_018668635.1 Opitutia bacterium | reverse complement strand
TTTTGATCCATCGCAGGCCCGGGACGCAGGTCGGTGGGGATGGTCCGACCCTTGGGGGTTTCCCTCCCCTGTTTCTTCATGTTCTTGACCCAGTTGTGATGATTCTCGACCCGTTTCTCCAAATCCTTCTGAGGATCGAACTCCGTGACCTTTTTATCCCAATCGGCAAGCAGGCCCTTCACTTCCTTGGTCTCGATCTTCTTCAAGACGGGAGTGGGCGTCCAGGTCTCGACGGTCGTCCCGCCCCGCGAGGCATCGACCACCCCGATGGGAACCTGTGCGGCCATGTGGAGTCGACGGGCGAAGACGTATCCAATGGCGGAAAGCTCGCGGACGATTTCTGGTGAGCAAACGTCCCAGTCCCCCTTGCGGAAATGACGGCTCGACCAGTTGCTCCATTCATGCAAACGGGCAAAGCCTTTTTTCACCTTTGGTCCGTTCTGAGCGGGCACCGTAAGAATTCTGATACCCGGATAATTGGCGGAGACGATTTCCAGTTTCCCGTTCTCCACATTATTGAGCGGTTCCTCCATGTTGCTTTGTCCGCCGAGAATCCAGACGTCGCCGATCAGGACATTCTCCAAAGTGAGCGTCTGGTCCTCGCCCTTTACAGTAAGGGTTTGGGGTTCTGAATTGGCCGTCATGGCCGGAAGGGTGACCTTCCATATGCGATCTTCCAAACCGATGGATGCCTTGTCGCTTTGAGTCTGTCCGCCGAAACTTACGCTGACCTTCTCCCCGGGGTTGGCCCAACCCCAAATTGCAACCGGTTTGTCCCGTTGCAGCACCATGTTGGACTGAAAAAGATTATGTACGCAAAGACCCTCGCCAATAGCCGGGACCTCGACGACGTCCTCCCTCGGCATGTCCTTGGCATTCTCCGCGAACCCCCAAGAACCGATTACCAAAAAAAGAAGAGTGTGTATGAGTGCATTGTTACTGGACATGGTTAAAACCTGTGTGGATATTGGTTCAGTCCCAAAAGAATGAAACACGTTGAATCTGAGTAGTTAAGCAAGGGCTGTTTTTAAGAACTTGGATTCGTAAAGGGAGTTTATTCCTGAGTTGACCCGCCTCTTTGGTTCAAAAAGGCAGGGATAGAAGCAGTGAATTTTGATCCAAGGTTGTAGAACCTACGTAAATGAAATAATGGAGTACAAAACGGATTTAAACCCAAGCAAGCATTTAATTGTTGGAGCATCACGGGGCATTGGAATGTCGCTGATCGAATCTTCTTTAGAGACCGGGGAACAAGTAGTTGCTCTCTCTCGCTCGAAGCCAACAAATATACCCCGCAACTGTATCTGGGTGATCGGAGATGCAAATGAACCGGAAAGTTACATCAATAAAATACCGGATAAAATAGACAAACTAACCTTTTGCCCGGGAAAGGTCATACTAGGCCCGATAAAACGTCTGCAGACGGAACATATGCTGGAAGCCTACAAGACAAATGTGCTGGATGCATTTACCTTGATAAAATCAGTGCTCCCAAAGGTGAATCGCGGTTCCATTGTGTTGATATCATCGGTTGCTGCATCTACGGGATTGCCCAATCATTGTGCGATCTCAGCAGCCAAATCGGGGCTGGAGGGTTTTGCCATGGCGTTGGCAGCCGATCTTGCCCCGAATGTCAGGGTAAATGTTGTAGCCCCGACATTGGTTCCGACCGAAATGGGAATAGGAATGGTAGGGGGAGAAAAAGTTATCCCTGTGATTGAGAATCGTCATCCCTTGAAAAGAATTCCAGCGGTTAGGGAAATCTCGGACACGGTGAACTATCTTCACTCGTCATCCGCGATATCAATCACAGGACAAGTATTGAAGATCGATGCAGGACTTTCCAGTCTTCGTTTGAATGAGCGCTAGAGTGTACAGGAACTGCAAACCACGAGAGCACTCTCCATAGACCAATAAGGATGGGTAAGGGCAAAGGAAAAGAAAGGTGGAATATCCCAACCGTGGAAACCTCTATCAGATTTTGTGGTATACAGTAAAACAAGGGGTAACACTCAAGGATCGATGTGAGTCTGAATAAAAGTTGGCATCCTTAAAGAAGAGGTTCTTCATTAAATGAATGATACAAAAGAAACATGAAAGATAGGTGCGATATCAATCGCCTGATAATAGTACTTGGCGACCAACTTGACTATAAACGCTTCCTTCCAGACGACTACGATCAGAGTAACGATATAATTTGGATGGCCGAGGCTGAGGAAGAATCAACCAATGTCTTTTCCAACAAACATCGAATTGTCTATTTCATATCCTCAATGAGGCATTTTCGTAATCACTTGAGTGAGCGAAAACTTCCATTCATATACCACGATCTGGAAAATAATGAATCCGGAAAATCCCTAGGGGATCTACTAAAGAGGGACCTCGAAAAGTATCGTCCATCAGAAATCCGGTTGATTAAACCTGGCGACCATCGGGTTGAAAAAGTTCTAAAGGAGGTGTCATACAAGAAGGGAATAAAATTGGATCTTGTTGATGACCCTCATTTTATATGCAGGGAAAAAGAGTTCCAGCAATATGCCGAAGGACGTAAATCACTCAGGCTGGAATTCTTCTATCGCGATCTCAGACGAAAGCACGGTTTCCTCATGGATGGAAAAAATCCGGTTGGTGGAGAATGGAACTTCGACAAGGAAAACAGGCAAAGTTTTGGAAAAAGTGGTCCATCATCTCCTCCGACTGACCGAGGAGTGACCCCTGATAAAATCACTAGGGAAGTGATTAAAGTGGTCAACAGACGGTTTCCAGATCATCCGGGGAATCTTGACCTCTTTTGCTGGCCCGTCACACCAATAGATGCGGAGAAGGAACTGGATCGGTTCATATTGGACGCACTTCCCCTGTATGGCCGTTTCCAGGATGCAATGTGGATGGGGGAACCAACTCTTTATCATTCCCTGACAGCAGCTCCACTAAACCTTCGACTCCTTGACCCCAGATTGGCTCTAAAAAAGGCAGAAGAGGCATTTCAGGCAAACCATGCCCCTATTGCAGCTGTTGAAGGTTTCATCAGGCAAATACTAGGCTGGAGGGAATACGTTCGGGGTATATACAACCTCCATATGCCAAAATATCGAAGCCTTAACTCTCTTGGTGCAGAACAGTCCTTACCCAAGTTTTTCTGGTCGGGAAAGACAGATATGGCGTGTATGCAGTCTTGCCTAACGCAGGTTCTTGAAACTGGATATGGCCACCATATTCAACGCCTCATGGTGATTGGCCTTTACGCCCAGACAAGTGGAATCCGACCGGATGAAATAAATGACTGGTTCCTTGCCAGTTATGTAGATGCAGTTGACTGGGTTACAACACCCAACGTCATAGGCATGTCTCAATTCGCTGACGGAGGTTTAATGGCCTCTAAACCCTATTGTGCCACGGGGGCATATATCAACAGGATGAGCAACTATTGTAAGGGATGCCGCTATGACCCGAAACAATCAAGCGGGGAGCATGCCTGCCCCTTTACCTCCCTTTACTGGTCTTTTCTCGACAAACACAGGGAGTCATTGGGAAGCAACCCACGCATGTCGATGCAGATGAGAAACCTTCAACGAATGGACAACGAAAAACTGAAGCAAATCATAAAAGCAAAAGACTCACATTTGGCTCGCACAGAATCATAGAAAACATGAATAGATCTCATGAAACCAAATTCAAACCTGGCTATTTGTAGGCTGTGGGAAGCTGAGGAACAACCCCGAGCTTTTCGTAATTGAATCCACTCGCGAGAGGTTTATAGAGCCCGACATAGTCGACTTTGCTGGTCGGGGAAATAGAGGATTCCAAACCCATGCCCCAATAGGTGGCATTGATGACGAGGCGGCGCAGGCCAGCGCTTTCCAGATCCTTCCCACTGCCCATGGTGGAATGGAACACGCGAGCGCTTTTGCCTTTGCTGGTCTTCCATGTCTTGAACCAGGCGACCGGAAGCGGTTCCTTTTTTTCATTCGGGGCATCGTCATGACTGCGCCCCATCAAAGGCTGTCC
>JABJCN010000135.1 GCA_018668635.1 Opitutia bacterium | reverse complement strand
TGGGGCCCGGTATTGGGATTACCGGGAGTGGGCTTGGTGAAATAGTTGACTGTCTGGGACTCGCCAAGTGTGCCGTAGGAAATATCCTGCTTCTGTTCAATGTAATCCTTAAACTCGCTCACAATCGATATGCCATCGGGCTTGGTAAAGGCAAGATAACCAAGGGCGGCATTTCCAAGCTGGAAATTGGTGTGCAGGCGATTAATATCTGACTTTCTGTCCTTTGCAGAGGCATGGACAACTAGATATTGATTGGGCTCAAGAAGAACCCGTGGAAAGGTCCAAAGTGCCAGATTTACAGGATCATCACTAAGATGCCAACCCTCCAGGTTCACCGCACCGGCAGAGGCATTGTGTATTTCAATCCAATCCGTTGATGCCCCGTCCTCATCGCGGAGGCCATCCTTGTTGTTTGCCATGAACTCTGAAATAACCGGGCCACCGAGCAGAACACGGCGGGTCTTGTTCTTGAAACTCCAGTAGGTGACGTCATGGTTTTCTGCAGCTCCGCCGGTACGCCCGCTGAAACCAAACCAGCCAAGGCCTCGAGAATCCAGGGCATTGCTGGAATTAAGGGTCAGGTCAATGCTGTCCATGACCAGAACATCCTCAAAATAGACGTCAAAGTCACCGGGTTCATAGACAATACGAACCTTGTAAGGCGCAACGTCCGTGCCGGACTGGGAAAGATCGTTGTTAATGATGGTGGTGATCTCGGGAAAGTCCGGCAGGTTTGCGAGGGCAAGGGTTTCCCCGTCAAGAGTAAGGCGCAAAAATGCAGCACTTGGGTCAGCCCATGCTCCACCGTTCCTGTAAGAATCCATTTGCAGGGTGATGGCATCGGTGTCCGGGCCCCTCTCAGAGGTATTTAGCTTGTTGCCCTCGGGATGATTGTGGAGAATGAATGTCATGCCATCGGCACCGGTATTAACAGCCTCGGCGAGATGGACATTGAACTCGGTCTCGAAACCATCCTCCATGGGCATCTTGTACTTGTACCATGCGGACCCGAGCTTCGAATTCTGATTGTCTGTAATACGTAGGCGCCAGGCATCCGGAGGTTGGGCAAGATCCGGATCCTGAGTAATCTCAGCCGTACCAATCAATGTAAAATCAGCCTGTGCCTCCTCGAACCCGTTGTAGGTGAATTCCGCCGGGTAGATTTGAAATGTCACAGAGCGGGATTGTTCCACATAGTCTCCATTCGCAGGCAGGGTCGCTGTAATTGTGAACTCCCCGGGTTCAGTGACAGTCAGCTTTTCATCAGCAAGGGTACCCGGGCCGGAATCCAGAGAATAGCTTATAATTCCTGCAGACGGCGGATTGGCCATGGAAAAGGCGGTTACCGGTAGTTCCATCCCATCCTTGTAGACTTGACCATTGACCTGAAAAACAAGCTGGGGGTCGGTCGCAGGGTCAATATAAAGGCCCTCAGTGAAACCCCACTTTTCCTGAAGATAAAAACCAACAAGATTGGCCTCACCATCAGCCAGTGCACGATTGAAAAGAAGGTATTCACCAAAATCAATGGTCGCTGGATTCACGGTGGTACCGGGTTGACCACCAAGGGAAATACTGGAGCTTCCACCAGGGGAAAGCGAGGTGGCATTGGGCCGGGATGTGGCAAGAAGACCGTCAAGGTAGATGCGTTGCTCCGTTGGGGTCTTCATGGCCACGATAATGCGTGGAGTACCGGCTACACCAGTCGACCACCCGGTCAACTGACCCTGGCTGGCAATTGCATTGGGAAAGTCAAACCGACCATTGAACTCAATGCTGTAGCGCTGGGTTCCGTTCTGCCATTGGGTCCATACGATACCGGAATGGTAGCGGGCGACCATAAACAGCGTCATTGCATCCCCCTTTGGCCCTGCAATTTCGGCTGTGGTCAGTTCAGGGGACTCCAGACGGGAGAGATCAATAGGTTGAAAATAAACTGATGGATGGCCGTTGATGCCGGCAGAATGAACCCAGGGAGGACGACCGGGGGCAGTGGCATGACGTTCATTTCCAGACTTGTCCATCCACTGGTAGACATTGGCGCCATCGCTTGCGACATCAATCAAACCATCATTATCCTTGTCCCAGGCATCGTAATGCAGGACAGCCCCGGAAGGAATTCCATTGGGAACCGATGGCGCAGGCTCACTAACGAGAATGGTTTGATTCACCATGCCCGATGCATAATCCCCGGTAGCGTCAATGCTGGCACGAAGTTCGATTGCTCCCTTGCCAGTGGTTGTAAGGGTGGTACCTTCAAGTGTTGCCGGCCCCGCGATAAGCTTGTAGGTAACAGCTCCTTCAGAGGATGGTTCGGATTGCGAAACCGCAACGATCTCCAAGGTTTCGCCAATATCCAGGTAGCTCTTATCCAAAGTGAATGTGAGCAATGGGTCCAATCCCTGAGGTGGAAGATTGAGGCTACCGGGTGTGGGTGTCTGGAAGTATCCAAATACCTGTTCCATGCCAAGTGTACCGTAACTGGTGCCGGGATGAGATTTCGGCATCGTGTATTCACTGGCAATCGCCTGGCCATCCGGTTTAACCAGCGTCAGGGAAATACCGGCATCATCCCCAATTACAAATCCCGAATGGAGGTTTCCTGTGGGATCACCACGGTTCTTCCCTGAAAGGAAAACAATAAGGAAGGTATCCGGCTCCATCACAATGGATGGAAGGCTCCACAGCGCAAGGTTTGCCTTGTCATTAGTCAGGCTCCATCCACCAAGGTTGACAGGCTGGGCACCCGCGTTGTGAATTTCAATCCAGGGAGGGGTGTCACCATCCTCGTCAGTCAAGGCACCTCCTGGTGCGGCCTGGAATTCAGATATCACCGGACCTCCGGCAAGGATGGTTACCTTGTGACTCTCGAAGGTCCATCGGGTAATGTCATGATTTTCCGCATGACCACCGGTGCGCCCACCAAAGCCAAGCCAGGTGTAACCATTGCCATCGAGCGCGTTGTCAGGGCCCAGTTTGATATCAAGGTCGACAACGACCTGCACATCGTTGAAGAAAAGGTCAAGGTCGCCCGGGATATATTCCAGACGTAATCGATAGGGTGGAGCATCTCCTGCATTGGACAGGTCATTGTTGGTAACGGCCGTGATCGCAGGGAAATCAGGAAGGCTGACAGTCTTGATTACCGTATTATTGACCTTGATATGGAGGCAGGCGGCACTTGGATCAGCCCAGGCTCCGCCATTCTGGTAGGAATCAATCAGGATGGAGAAGGATTTGTCATCCGGACCTCTTTCACCGACATTGAGATAGGGCCCGCTTGCATGATTGTGAAGAGAGAAACACATGCCGTCTGCACCGGAATGAAGGGAGTAGGTAAACTGCGCATCAAACTCCGTCACGAATCCCTCTCCTGCCAACATCTTGTTCTTATACCAGGCCGACCCCATCTTGCTGGTCGTATTATCGGTAAGGCGAAGGCGCGTGACTCCCCCGGGTTCCGCAATATTGACATCCTCTGTAAAGGCTGCAGCGGAAACCAGGTTAAAGTCTCCTTCCGATCCGGAAAACCCGTTTTCGAAAGCGAATGATGCAGGTGAAATATTAAAGGTGACCGATCGTGCCTGCTCCACATAGTCACCATCTGCTGCAATGGTAGCAGTCACAGTAACCGCACCAATCCCATTCAGGGACAACTCGGCTCCAGAAAGCGTCGCAGGGCCATTGGTCAAGGTGTAGGTGATGGTGCCCTGCGAAGGTGGCTCTGACTGCGAGAAGGCACCGAGATCAAACTTCATACTCGGACTGTAAACGAGGTCGCCTATCTCAAACTTAAGCTTTGGATCTGTCTCCGCTGAAATGTAACTTCCTGCAATACCCCATTTCTGCTGCAGATGGTACCCAACCTTGTTGAGGTCTCCCGGGGGTAATGCACGATTGTAAAGGATAACCTCACACACATCCAGTTCCGACAGGTGGTTAACCGAGTTGGGTTGCCCCCCCAGTGAAAACCTTGAACTTGATGAAACCAAAGTGTCAGGATTACCCTGCTGTGCCACAAGCCCCCCGTCAACGAAGACGGACATGGCGGAAGGCGATTTCACTACCGAAACAAGCCGAATATTTTCCATGCCAACAGCCCAGTTGTCCAGTCGGGACCGGGATGGGGCAGAAAGATTGCCCCAATCAAAGACGGCGTTGGACTCAATCCCAATGCGGGTATTGCCCGATCCCAACCACTGCATCCATACCCTGCCGGCATCCCCGCCCTTGAAACGAAGTACAGCAAAAACAGAAGTCTGGTTCATGTCCTGCCCGGCAACATCCTGTGCGGCAAGTTCCCCTGAGAGAAAGCGGTCCGGCTTGGCAATGGAAACAAAAGGAAGGTTGTTTTGCATTTCCGGATGAAAGACCGGGGCTCCATCAGCAGAGATGTCCCTACCATGCCCCGATTTGTCTGACCAAGTATTTATTATATGCCCATCGGGAAACACGTCCTTAAATCCGTCATTATTGACATCAGCGGCATCGTAATGCAGGGCTGTTCCGCTCACAGGAATCCCTGGCTCCAGCGTTTCACTGACAAAAACCTGCCGAACCACCTCCTCAGCCGTTAAATTGTCAAAAGTATAGTTGTAGGTGATCCGGTAAAATCCCGGTGATGAAAGGTCAACACTATCCCCGGCCAGAACCACGCCACTTGCAGGAAGTATCTTGCCGCTGGCAAGGGTCACCTGATAACCCGGATCTTCCCATTGCCCATCCGGGGAAACGGGAATGTACAGGTCCCCATCCTTGAGTACAATGGTGGCAGTGTCGTCCCCAAACTCTTTCTGAGTGGAAAGGAACCATCGAGTCACTTCATGGTTCTCGGCCTGCCCACCTGTTCGACCGCTAAAACCGAGCCATGAATTACCATCGGCATCCGATGCGGCCAGAGCCTCCAAGTCGACATCAAGGGAATCCACCACCTGTTCCTCATCAAAAAATACATCCAGATCTCCTGGAGCATAATTAATTTTAAAACGATAGGGCAGGGCATCGCCAAGAGACTTTGAGAATGTACCGCCAACCGTTGGCTTTTGTGAAAGGTCCACGTCAAGCAGGTTTTGGCCATTGCCTCGAATTTGGAGAAGGGCTCGGTTGTAGCTTGCAAGGGCAAAGGTCAACCCATTGGCATTGATTCCCCACTCCCCGGGATTGAGCGATGTACCGGCAGCATCATTGTGAATAACGAAACACATGCCATCCGCGCCACTGGCACCCACCTTGTGATTGAAATGTAGGTCGAACTCAGTCGAGAATCCGGCAC
>JABJCN010000131.1 GCA_018668635.1 Opitutia bacterium | reverse complement strand
GGGGGGGCATCACCAACGAGGAATACGAGTTTGAGCACATCCCGTTTTTTGTCCCATTTCATCTTGGTGACCGCCTCATGAATTGCCTGGTTGACGGATTCCGGTCCGTCGCCACCTCCTCCGGCCTGGAATTTCATCAGCTTGGCATAGATGTCGTCGATATCCTCGGACAAGTCATAGACCTTTGTCACATAGTCATCTCCAATATCCCGATACCCGATCAGGCCGATCCCAAGCTCGGGGGTTGGCTTGCTGGACAGGATTTCATTGGCAATGGACCAGATTTTTTCTTTTGCACCTTGGATAAGTCCGCCCATGGAACCTGTGGTGTCGAGGACAAAGCAGACCTCGATACGTTCTTTTTCCTTGTTCTTTTTTCCACCCTCCTTGGCGGCATTGGCGGTTAGGGCAAGGGCAATGGAAAGGAATGCCGGTAGCAGTTTTTTCATGATGGTTGGGTCTCTGTTGGATTGTATTGTATTTGTTGAATTCTATCGGCGACAACGAAGGATTTTACCTTGGTGGAATACATCCACGTCAGTTCCCAGGCTGAGCCACTGGATCATTTCCGGATGCTTCTCGAGAAAATCGAAGTATTCCTTCGTACCGAACTTTAATTCCTCGATTTTCTGTTTGGAATCGTCCCGGGCATCATCATCGATCCAGACATTGCCCACACGGTGGAAGGTTTTTCCGGAAACAATGCGGTTTTCAGTAGTCAGTTGCTTCTTTGCCTCCGCTTGCTTTGAATCAGTGATTTTGCGGGCGGCCCCGTATGCAGATAGTCCACTGGCATTCTTGAGTACTGAACCCGCTGCAGCACCCCGAACGGCAAGGTCCCCTGATTTTTCTGACTTGAAACTGTCATAGGACTCCTTGGCCCTGGCCGTGAGCTCGGCCCGGTCTTTAGCCACCAGTGGTGCGGGTGCACCGGGTGCGACCCCTCCTATGCTGCGGCGGGCCAGTGGCACCTCCCGGGCCTCCTCGTCTTCGAGGATCAGGTAACTGGTATAGGGAGTGACGATCCCATACTTGCGGGCCAGATTCGCCACTTCCTCCTTCAATTCCTTTTTTTCACCATGAAGGCGGATTTCGTCCAGCAGGTAACCGACGCGCCGGGTTGCCCAGAGCCGGGGAATGAAACTATTGCCCTTGTTCTCCCTGTGAAAAGCGGCCTTGTAGGAGAAATTCTGTTTTTTCCCCCGGATGGTCCCTGTCAGTGTGACGGTTGCCATTTTCTTCCCTGGTTTGTATCGTCCCATGACCACCATCTGATCCCCCTTAAAAAGGTCAGGTAGTGCCTTGGGATAAATCTTGTGGACGCGTTCGGGACCCTCAATTCCAATCTTCAGGTTTGCCAGTACCGGTTCTGAAATCTTCGAGTAAAAACGGGAAACCTTGTACTCAATATCCTCTTCAGGTAGCACGTATTGGCTGATTGCATTGGTATTCTCAGTGATCTTATCCAGAAGGTGCGTGTTGACGTTGGTCCCGATTCCAAAGCAAAACACGCGAACCCTGGATTTTACATTCTTCAATTTTTTTGAAAGGGAATTGATGATTACATCTTCATCAATTGCGCCGATAGTGGGTTGTCCATCGGTCATGAATATAATCTGGGTGGGCCTTCCCTCAGACGCCTTTTCTGAGACGGTGGAGGATGCATCGAGTAAGGCCTCTTCAATTGCCGTGCCTCCGATGGCCCGAACTGAATCAACAAACTTGACTGCTTTCTTTCTGGCCTTTGGGGAAGCCTTTACCAACTTTCCGAAAACAGGTTCGGCCTCGGTGGAGAATCGGATGATCTCGAACCGGTCTTCCGCATTTAGACTTTCCACGCAGAATTTCATGGCTTCCTTTGCCTGCTCGATCTTCTGGCCGCGCATTGACCCCGATGAATCAAAAACAAAAACGATATCCTTTGGGATTGGGGCTTCCTCCTTTTTCCATGCGCCCGGACTGAGCAACAGCATGAAATGTCCACCGTCATCCGGATCACTGGATGCATGGGTCAGCACGCTCAGGTCAACATCACTCCCGTCCTTTTCCTTTAGTGAGTAATAGAGCAGGAAATCAGTGTCCATGGTCATGTTCTTTTTCTCCAGTCCAATTACCACTCGTTGCTTCCCGTGGCGCTTCAACTCAATTTCATGGGAAGGAGAGTAGACGGACTTGATCTCTGCATCGTTGGATCGGATCTCCACCTTGAGTGAAAGCTCCCCAACCGGTCGGGACGAATATTTCTTCGTGTTCAATTGATGGAGATACCTTACCATCCTCCCATCCTTTGGCAGGATTTCAGTAAACTTGATCTTGATCTCCTTTTCCTTCCGGGGTTCGATGGGAAAAATCCGCACCTTGAAGAGGCTTTGTCCGGCATATTCAAACAAGGCAGGGTCACGGGCTTTGCGTACAATGTCTTCATAAATCTTTCGGGCCTTCTTCGAATCAACCAATTCGGCCTTGGTCATCTTGCCGTTTACCTCCATCTGGAACTTGTCTATGGATGCTCCCTTGGGGACGGGAAAGATGAATGTACCCTCAAGGCGCTGTCCGGAAGGGTTGAAGAAGACCTGCCGTATGTTTGTGGTTGCCACCTGTTCGACAATGGAAGTCTCCACCTGCAGGCTTCGGGTTTCAAGTGGGAGGAATTGTCGGATTGGCCGCGGTGGGCGTGGAGGCCAGTGAGGATGATGGGGAGGTGGCCGTGGAATAACAATCGGATGATCAATTATAATGATTCCGTGGCCGTGGCTCAAGGCAGGAGCCAGAAGCTGGGACAGGAGAAATAACTTCAGTAGTATACCTGGGATTTTCATGAGTTCTTCAGTTTTACTTGGATTCAAGTTTCTTGAGTTCCTTGACAACCCGTTCCGGGAATGAGGAACCCTTGCGTGTTACATAATAGTGATTCCATGCAAGGTGCACCTTGTCACCTTTTGTTATCCCCTTGATTACCTTGAGAATATCGGCATCCCCTTTGGGCTTTTTATGGAAATCACTGATCTGGATCAGGTATTGTTTTTGCTTGGGGTCACCGTACTTCCCAGGTTTTTCGTACTTTATGTATTCGTTGATTGTGAATTTAGCAAATTCACCTGAATTTCCACAGTTTTCCGGGCATCTTCCCGTGCGCCCCCTGCAACGGCGGAATTGAGCGCCTTCATAAGTGGATGTCGTGATGTGCTTGGACAGAATCTTGCGGGTTGTGTCATTTTCTTTCTTTTCCGGCTTGGCGGCACTCATTATCGGCGATGCCACAATGAGTGATAGAAGCAAAAGGGTGAGGGATGAGTATGTTTTCATGATTGGCTCCATTTTATAGGCTGGTTGCTGTCAATGTGTCAGGAGAATGTAAAATATTTTGTCCAGCTTACATAAGACACATGAATCTGTAGGCTTGTTAGAAAAACCAGAATCTTACTCGCACATGTTGATATACTTGACCCGGTAGCGGTCGTTACCAAGTTGTCGAAGCACAGCATCTATGGAGCGCCTGTCATGTCCCTGCTCCAATATCGTCCGGTTGAAGTGGATTTCCCCAATCAAGTGGCCTATTTTTGACATTTGGCTGAATGTCCCCAGGATTTCGTGCTCTGAACCCTCACAGTCGATTTTAAGCAAATCACAGGAGGAAATCCCATTTTCATGAAATACGGAATCCAATGTGATTGAGCGTGCCTGATATATGTTTCCTCTTGGTGCACGCCTTATGGCTTCCTTGGCATTGGCGGTTGAGCCTCCGCTGTTGTCCGCAAGGACTGCAGTCATTTCCAGCTCTCTTCCATCCGAGGTTAAGGCCAGATTGAATGCTTTTACATTTTGAACCTGATTTTTTTCCAGGTTGAGTTTCAGGTTTTCAAAGTTCCTGGGGAGCGGTTCAAATCCATAGATGGTTGCGTTCGGGAAGCGTTTGCCCATGAGGATCGATATAATCCCGGTATTTGCTCCGATATCTATAATGACTGGCATGGGTGGAGCCCTGAAGTCCAACAACCCGAGTTCATCCCTGATAAGTTCGCGGAATATGGCCTTGGGTGTTTGGCTTCCCTTATGGTCCACGATGGACATTTCCATGCCATCAATCTTGATCTTCCAAATCGTACGTGTCGAGTCATCAACATCTTCCTCGGATCGAATCCGTGAACTTATTGACCTGATGATTTGCTTGAGCATTCTGCAAAAATTACTTGCCGCCCTGAATCTTTGCCTGCCCGCCGGTCTTCCCGGGGACAAGTTGCAGCTGGAGGGGAGTTTTTCGCACCTTGGAACTAATGACAACAAACACCTCGTGCATGCCTTTATCCAAGTCCATGATGAAGTTGGTTCCCAGGTTTGCATTCTTGTCGCCAAACCATATTTGGAGTCCGCTGGGATCATTCAGCTTGAAGGTAAGCTGGCCCCCGGTTGTCACTTCAACGTTAAAACTGGCCATGGAGAACTCGAAATCAAATCGAAGGTTTGTGGGAAGTTCATCTATCGGAAGTTCGCCTGAAACCCGGCTGTAACCCGGTTTCCACTTGAGGCCTTCAAGTCTGCGGATGACTGGTAGACTGTTGGCCTTTAGCTTTCGATGGTCGGTGGTCTTTTGCAGTATCTTCCAGGTGCGAACTGTCGGATTCGGGCCGATCTTGTAGGCGCCTTCCTTGCCCAGTTCTGATAGAAAGCGGACTAGATCCACAAATTCATCCTCTCGAAGGCTTGCTGTAAGGCCGGGTGGCATAAGGGAGGCGTTGAGAATTTCAATCCTTGGTGAGTCAGAGAGGGGGAGGGGAGTCGTTTTTCCGGCGGCATCCCGCAGAACGATGGTTTTGGCATCCCGACTAACAAGAGCCCCTGAGTAGACTTGTCCTGCCTTGGTGGTCACGGTGGTCAGGTGGTAGCCTTCCTTGATCTTTTTCCCGGGATTGAGAAGCGATTCAATGATGTAGTCGACAGGGGCGCTGGCACCCAGGCTGACAAGGTCGGGTCCGATTACAGGGCCGTTACCACCAATTGCGTGACAATTGAGGCAGGCGAGAGCCTCCCGGCGGTAGACTTCCTCCCCTCGGGCCGGGTTGCCGACTGCCCGAACCTTCCTGATTAAGGCATCCATGGCCGTGGAGGAAAGCTGTAGGTCCATGGGCTTGAGTCCGGCAGAGGTTGTAAGTGCCTTGACGAGTTCATCACCCCGTTTTCCCGTCCCTGCTGCCTTGCGGATACCCAGTATGGCAACCTCGGGGGATATTTGTTTACCCTTAAGCGCACCTGCGAGATAGCGGGGGCCTGTGGATTTCTGGAAGAAGGCGTCAAATATGGGGGTGGCATCACTGGCAATCTCGATTTGACCAAGAAGATCTACCGCCAGGGTGGATGCAGCGGACGTAGCCAGGTTTACCATGGCTGCGGCAGCCATGGCTCGGGTGGGTAGTGGGTTGGCAGGTGTCCCCAGTTCACGAAGAATTTTCAGGCTGTCCGGTCCTCCGATGCTGGCGATTCCGGTCAGGGCTGCCTGACGGAGTGTGCGCGGGGTTTTCTCATTTCTTGCCAGCTTTTCAAGTGGCTCCCGTGCGGTATCAATCTTCCATTTACCAACAATTTGTGCGGCTTTGGACCGGAGAGGTTCAGGGCCCGATTCTATCAGGGTTATAAGTCGTTCCGGTTTGTTTGAAGGTTTTGTATTTCGGGTTTGTGCAGCGTGGTCGAGTTGTTGAAGGAGAAAAGCTTTATCCGCCTTGGCTGTTCCTGTGTCCAATACCTTGTCCAGAAGATGGTTAAGGTGTTGCGGGGTACCCGCCTCTGCAATAAGGGTCAGGGTATCCCGTTCTTCAGCCTTGGATAGTTTTCCGGATTTAAGCAGGTTAACCAATGGATTTATACCGTTGGGATTCTCGGTGGCCTTGAGTGCAAATGTAAGATGATTTGTGGCGAACTTTAGTTCCCCCTTTTCATAGGCCGGAAACCATGTTGATTCCAAATCCCTTGCGGTGGTCCACAATGCAAAGTCCATTTTCTTGTCCACCGGCATATCCAAGGCCTTTAGAGCAGTCCCTAAAGCTTTGGAAGTTCCAAGTTTACGAAGTGCATTTACAGCTTCAAGGCGTACCTGTTGATTCGGGTCCTTTATTGCCTGTTCCAGTATGGTCTGTGAATCCTCTATTTCAGAGTGCCTTTCATGGATCATTCGGATTGCTACTGAACGTACCCTATGATTATCACTTTTAAGGAGTCTATAAAACAAATCCTTGTGCAGAATATTGAGTGAGTGCATTGTCCAGAATGCCTCAAGCCTGTGTCGTTCATAAAGGGTATCCTTTACCCTGAGTTTTGTAAGCCATTTATCAAGTGCTGAACGTACAACTTCCGGGTCCCGTTCCCGTAGTTCCCGCTTGGCAAAATGACGAGTCCATTTTTCTGGGGACTTAAGGTGTTCCAGAAGGGCAGTTGTCGAGGCTTTATGGATCTTGGGGTAGGGGAGAGGCTTCCTTCCTTTTGCCGTGATACGCCATATGCGACCGTGTACGTGGTCGCGACGATGATCGCGAAAGTCCACCTCCCCGTGTTGAATGATGGGATTGTACCAGTCGGCGATATAGATGGCCCCATCCGGTCCCATGCGGACATCAATCGGTCTAAATGCAGGGTGGTTTGTCGTGATAAGATTTGGGCCCTGCTGGGAGATGTAACCGGAACCTTCC
>JABJCN010000134.1 GCA_018668635.1 Opitutia bacterium | reverse complement strand
GCGTTCAGCCTCTAGGTTCCAGAATCCATAGAGTTGCCCTAAGCCCTGGTTAAAAAAAGTTTGGCAAAGCGGTTCCTTGGTGGACACCGGGAAATTAACCTTGGGCATTCCCTTCATGAAATAGGCCTTTTGCCGGGGGCCCTCATTAAAGGCTTCGCCGTGTCCGGAATGCCCAGCAAGAATATCAACAGGCTCTTCCTTTGGCGTAATTTTGTCCTTCTCCTGCGAAATTGCAGGAATCAATATAATGAGAAAAACACAAAGTATGACTCGACAAGAATTCATGGGATCAAAAGAAGAATCTTTGAAAGTGAGAGCTCAATCATCAGTAATTCCTATCACAAGCCAAGCACGGAAATTAGTTTACTAAGGCTGACGAAAAGTCCATACAGATTCACCATGATCAAGAATATAATGGTGATTGCATTGTTGGCGACAGCAATTGTCGATGCAAAACCACCATCCCAGAAACCAATCAAGTTTGAGATGGTGATTGAGGGGAAATCGCCCTACCTGCTAAACGACCGTAAGGACCTAAGCATAAACACTGGTGGAGGCAAGGGAGTGCTTATCTCGCCTCGATGGGCGATGACAGCTTCACACTGCATCACTTCAAGCAAACAGAAGGCAGGAAAAGTAAACATCCGATTCACGGTTGCCCCAGGCAAGTCTGCACAGATTGGCGTGGACAAGGTGATTCGACATAAAACCAAGGATATAGCACTCCTGCACCTTGTTCGCCCAGTAAAGGCAAAGGAGCAAATGCCAATTCTACTGCTTCGTGAAACACTAAGCGGGCCAGTGAAGTTTAAAAAAGTCGCTGGTAACCTGACCTGGCGCAATATCCCGGCAATCGGGAAGAAGGACAACCTCGTTGTTCGAAAAAAGACAGACCGCAGAGGCAAGGCTGGGACAAGTGGAAGTCCGTGGGTCCTACATTCACCCAAAGTAGGTGATGTACTTATCGGGATAACCCATGGTGGAGGCCGTGCTCCACAGGTGGCCTTTGTTTCAAGATGGATTCAGGAAACCGTTCAGAAGCATGATCACGACCGACTGGTGTGGGCCACGAGGAAACAGGCATTAGCCAGAAAACAGTGACACTACATATGAAAATCCGTATTGGGGCATTATTAATTATCTTTTATACATGCATTTGCCTGCCAGCGAACAAATGCATCTGTGCTGAACCATTTAAGCCATGGCTTCAATCCAGCAGGTTCGGACTGATGTTTCACTACGAGTGCTTCAAGAACCACAATTCAAAGGATTACAACAAGGCGATCAATTCGTTCGATGTGGAAACCTTTGCAAATGCCGTGGAAAGTACCAAGGCGGGACACGTCATATTCACCATAGGTCAGCACTGGGGTAAGTACTGTTCACCCAATACCACCTACGAGAAATTGCTTGGAGTTGAAAA
This sequence comes from Opitutia bacterium, assembly GCA_018668635.1. GTDB lineage: Bacteria > Verrucomicrobiota > Verrucomicrobiia > Opitutales > JABJCN01 > JABJCN01. The sequence goes on along the minus strand of JABJCN010000134.1, from coordinate 38,259 downwards.
TGGTGAATGGACCTCACGGCGCGACCTCATCATGGAAATTGCGAAGGCTCTTGATAAAAGAGATATGCGGTTGATCATCTATATGACTGCCCGGGCCCCAATGAGGTACTACCGGGTAATTGAGGCAATGGGAGACACTCTGCCAACAATCAACGGTAAACCTGCAGGACCCAAGGTCAACCCGATGTCACATCCCCGAAAGTTAAAGGGTTTTCGCCGCAGTGAAAACCAGCCGCCCAACCCGGTCTTCATGAAAAACTGGGGGGACGTCTGTGGGGAATGGTCCAAGCGCTATGGCAAACAGGTTTCCGGTTGGTGGTTTGATGGTTATAAGGATGAAATGAAAAAGGCGTACCCCCAACTGCAACAGGAGAAATACAACATCGACACATGGTTGACTGCGGTACGCTCAGGCAACCCCAATGCTGAACTTGCATTCAATGCCGGAGCCCATCCAATCCTGTCCCTTTGCACGAATGGAAAACTTTGCCCCCACCAGACATTCACTGCAGGTGAACAGCACGAGTTCACGTTCAAGAACAAACCGCTCACTCCAAAGAATTTCCCCTCCCCAAAAGGAGTTACCTGGCACCTGCTGCTACCGATCGGCGATGGATGGGGTGCCGGTACGAAACCAAGGTTTGAAGCTGATTTGCTCACCAGGAGAATTTCTGAGATCAATAATCAGCATGGCGTGGTGACACTGGATGTCCCGATTACCGCTGAAGGTAAAATGCCTGACTCCATACTTTCAGTTCTTCAAGAAACTGGACGGCAAATTCAAAAGAACTGAATACGCTCGGCCTCCCATGAAGTGATTCAACCAGAAACAAGGCTGAATTTAACTCGGTGAAGTAAAAAATCGATCTACTTTACGATGAGGTTTCCCTTCATGATCGTCCAATGACCGGGGAAACTGCACAGATAAGGATAAATGCCGGGGTTCCTGGGGGCCTTGAAGCGAAGAAATTCAGTCTCACCTTGTTTGAGCATCATGGTATGAAGAATGATCTTACTGGACTTCGGAATAAATTGTCCGCTCTTGGCGGCCTCGGGGTCCTTGGCCATCTCATTGGCGGCCAAGCCCACTTCCTCAAGTGAACCGGGCTGAACCAGAACCAAATTATGGGGGGTGGCGTCCGGGTTGTGAAACTCAATTCGAACAGGCTGGTTAGGTTTGGCTGGGATATCGCAGGCGGGAGCTATTTTATATTCACCCAGATTGGGTTTGTCCATGAACTCGGCCGCGTAAATCATCCTTTCCTTGACGCAGGAAACCTTAACCTTGAGGAGGTTCTTCTGGCGGTCGAATTTACTATCCCTTTTAGATTTCTCGGCTTTCTCCTTCTCAATCTTCTTACGAAATAGAAAGGCATGAACCTTGGGGTGGGTCTTTTCAACAGTATCCAAGTTCCAGAACTTCCGCATGGGAGCGGAACCGAGGGAAGTGTTGATGGCGTAGGACAAGTGTTTCTGGTTCGGCTTCGTGGTCAGGGTGGTCAAGGTCTCAAAAGCTTCCTTGGTTCCGACGTAACTGCACGCAATCGCAGCTTCCAGGCGGACCAAGCCATTTTCATCGTTTGCCGCGGAGGCGAGTAAGAGGTCTCCGTCCTTTGCCAACCCGTGCCAGTGTCTAAGTTGCCTGGCGGCGGCGGCCCGGGCATTATGGTTTTTACAACCTAGCAACTCCCGGAGCAAAGAAAGATTCGATTGCTCAACATTACGGTACGCCCACATTGCCTCCACCTGGTGATGCCTGAAGCGCGGATCTTTGGGATCGAGGTTCCTGACCCATTGATCGAGGGCTTTCTTTACCTTGACTGGATCCATTTCCCTCAATTCCCGCTTGGCCCAGTAGCGGTATCGATATTCACGCCTTTTAAGAATCTCAAGAAGTTCATTTAAGCTGGCTCCACTGATCTTGGGTGCCTGTACGGGCTTTGCGCCTTTGGGAAAAATCCTCCAGATCCTCCCTGATTTGCGATCTCTACGCTCGTCCCGCAATGAATACTGGGCATGTCCCTTGACGGGGTTGTACCAATCACAGACGTACATTCCGCCTTCAGGGCCGTACCTCAAGTCCACGGGTATGAAGCTGAGGTTTGAGGAGAAGATGATGTCGGATACGTATTCCTCTTCGTAGCCGTAGTCGTATTCCTTCCATTTCAGAATTTCAACCCGGTTGGTCGACTTGTAGCGCACTTTGACCATGCTGCCCTGGAGGTCCTTGGGCCAATTGGAAAAGTCGATAAACTCTTGTCCGCAAACCCCGGAATAAGCCTGCATGCCTGAAGGTCTGGGGTGCTGTCCCGGGTAGGGAGGATCCAAGGCATGGTGGGCGGAGGCGAATATGGGATAACTGGCTACGTGCTGTCCCCAATCGTCGAAGGTCACCCCCCAGGGGTTGGTGCTGGGGTGACTGCCAAAAGGGGTCAGGCGATGTAGTTTCGGCTCCCATGCAAACCAGCCACTGTTTTGTTGGCGAACGGGGCCGTATGGAGTCTCAACCTGAGTGTGATGAAAGATGGATTCCCTGAAGATCAAATCGCCGTCAGGTGTCCAGGCAAAGTCGTGGAGAGCGTGGTGAGAGTCCTCACAACCGAACCCGGTCAGGACGGTTTCCCTGTGGTCCGCCTTGCCGTCGCCATTGGTATCCTTAAGGAAACTCATGTGCGGTTCCTCGGAAACGTATACCCCCCCGTTGCCGAATTCGAAGGAAAGGGGAACGTTCAGCCCTTCGGCCCATACCGAGCATTTGTCGGCCTTTCCATCCTTATCGAGGTCCTCAAGGATGACGATTTTGTCATCCGGGGCGCGACCGGGGTAGACATGAGGATAGGTCGTGGAGCAACTGACCCATAACCGGCCCAGAGAGTCCCAGCGCATCTGGATGGGACAGGCGAGGTCAGGAAATTGTTCTTCGCCGGCAAACAAGGTAACCTCGAACCGGGGATCAACCTTAAAGGCACTTCGTTCGTCCTTGGCAGACATCCATTTATTGGCGCCACGTGACTGCTTGGTCTTGGGTAATTCGGGGACGTTGGAATCGTCGATCTTGGCAGGGACTTTCTTTCCTTGGGCAAGGGCATGGATGCGCTTGTCGCGGTTGGCAGTCATGATATCGAAGTTGCGCATTGCAGGAAGGAAGTCCAGGTAACCGTAACTCCTATTGCGCCCCCCCGTGTAATAGAAAGTGTTAAGCGGGCGGTACCGGAAAAAATGCTGGCGATTCTTTTCCACTACTGCTTCCCGCACCTTCTCGTCCAAGCGTGGGGCACCTTTGCCGAAAAGCTGGTTAAATACAGTGGAGGCAAAAAGCTGGTAGCCTTTTTCATTTAGATGAGCCCCGTTCATGGTAAGGTCGTTGCCGGGCGAGGCCATGGCCTTCTTCGTGGCCGTAAATGCATCCACGAAACCCACCTTTTGCTCAGTCGCAACTTCCTTCATTGCCTCCATATATGCCTTGATATTAACGTTGTTACGATCCGCAGCAGCAACCCCTTTCACGTTCTCGTTGGCTATCGGAGAAATTAAAACCACGCGGGCAGCCACCTTACCATTGTAGGCCTTGGCCTTGACGTCTCCCAGGTATTTCGTGAGGCGCGCGCGAAAAGCAGGCAAACCTTCCTTGCCGGCAAAAGACTCATTGTAACCGAATGCAGCCAGTACTACGTCCGCCCGCATTGCGGTAAGGTGTTGCTCGCTGTCGGCGAAATTAGCCGGCCGGGGTTGCAGATCAATTTCGTCGGCGGCCCATGAGAGGTTGCGAATGACCAGCTCCTTTCCCTTATTGGCTTGCTGGATGAGCGCCTCCAAATGCCCGAATTCATGCATGCGATCAAAGAGAGTGTTACCCACCAACCCAACCCGGGTTCCCTTTTCCAATTCCAAAGGCAATCGAGTCTCCACAGGTTCAGCGCCCATAGGACGTTTCGCCGTCTTATGAAAGAGTGCATGCCTGCTAAAGTCATCCTGCTGCGCAGACAGGAAAAAAACAAGGGCCAGAGCCGGAATAATTAAACGTGGAAATGATTTCATGACGTTCGATTTCAAGGGGAGCACAATGATTCTGAATGAGAATCCATCGCAACAATCAAAATAGTTTGGGAGGATTAATTAAATAAAGTTTCCAGCGAGCATGGAGCTTTGTAATGAATTAGAAAAGGCTGTTTTTATTTAACGCGAAGAACACGGGTAGCTGAATACTCCCGGTCGTACATATCTTTCGTCACCGCCTCCAAAAGGTGGGTACCTGCAGGCAGGTCGTAGGTAAGAATTCCTTTCCACAGGTGATCGGAAGGCGCCCCGCCGCCCATCGGCAACCCGGTCGACTTCGCCTGTATCTCCGCCTCACGCAACTCAATATAATATGGATCCACTTCGCGGGTTTTCTTCAATTCAATCCAATCTCCCCGGTTAACCCGCATTCTCACAGTGGACTTCACTGAACCAGAAAAGACGTTTACATATACTTGGGTCTTGCCCGACTCCTTCGCATCAATGACAACCGGGGCATGGATGCGCAACTGGTGACTGGAGGGGAAACGGGCAGCCTTGAAATCAAAAGTTGCCCTGTGTCCATCGAAGGTAATCAGGGAGTAACCGTTGGGAGCCCCATCGCTCATAATCGCATGCGGGATTCCTCGATCATCTTTAGCCCCTTTCCACCAGCTACCGGAAACTGTAACATTAACAATGTGGTGGTGTGGTTCTTTTCCCTGCCAACCATCAGACTCCCCTATGAAAGTGTGGGTTTGCCGATGAGTGTGTCCCGAAATACTAAGGGTGTAGGGTCGCTTATCAATCAGGCGATATAGCTCCTTTCGATCCTTTGTTCCGGTAAGTGGAATATGCATCATGAGGACAACAAGTTTGTTATCAGCTACACGACTGAGGTCATTCGCAACGAACTGAAGCTGTCGCTCACCCAACCCGCCCCGGTAACCACTCCGTTTTGTTTTCTCATCATGGTGCCAGTCTACATTGTCGAGAACAATGAAATGAACCTTCCCGTAGTCGAAGGAATAATAGGGCGGGCCGTATACACTTTCAAATGTCTCGTCAGAATGGTGATCCACCAGGGCCTCCCGGTTGAGATCATGGTTGCCGATGACGTTAAACCAAGGAATCCCAACCAGTGCGATAGTGGAATTCAGGCTACCAAAGAGTGAAAGATCATCAAAAAGGATATCCCCCAAAGTGACGCCAAACCGTGCATCAGTTCCAATGAGCTCCGCCACTACATCATTGGCGATATAGTCCACTTCGGTCTGGTTACGAGGCTGAGGATCCCCAAAGAAGACAGCCCGAAACTTGCCTGGTTCCGATTGCTTATGTAGTGGAAAATCAATGGAATTGGGCAACGCCCCAGTAGGCGCTGTCCCGGGGAATCTGGAAGGAGGCGAACCGTTGGGCTTGTGGATATAGTGGAACCGAGGCAACTGATGTTCATTGAGTGGCGTCATCCAACCGGAAGGCTTGAGCACAAAGAAAATGGAATCATCCGATGATGGTAATCGCCAGCGCCCCCGGGCATCAGTCTCAACGATTTCAAGACCGTTGGAGACCCCTACGTTAGGGATACCTGACTCCCCACGATCACGCTGCTGGTTTCGATTTGAGTCATGATAAACAATTCCACTGGCATATTCGACCGAGGATTCGGAGATCAATCCGGGATCATCCGGTATGTCAATAAGCGTTCCCGCTCCAGAAATCCTGTCAACATCACCTGTGTGAAAGAGACATCCTGTAAAAAGCAGGCACAGGGGCAGGTATATTTTCATGTCATCTAAATGCGAAAAGAATCTAAGGATTGCCAGCACTAATCAAAACACATTAAATCTGGCTCAGGGAGCCTGTGAAAGCGATAGCAGACAATGATCATTTCGGGACAATTATTTTGATTCCAGATACCCCCTAGCAATCAACTCCCCCAATCTCACGATACCTTCCGTTGTAATAACGAGTTTTTTCTCCTGTGGAGGCAGGTCAAAGGCCTTAATGTGAAAAAATGATGCATCAGCAGCAGCTGCGGCAGTGACATCGGCGACAACGTCGAGGCTGTTCACATGCTTGTCATCCGTGGGAGGTTGCTGACTGACGAACCACTTGAGCTTGGGTAGGGTCAAATCTTTCCTGCTTTGAGCGATAATGGTCTGCAAACGCTCAGCGGCTTCCTTGCGATATGGGTGAAAAGACATATCGTTTTCGCCGAGATGGTAAAATATCCCAGCCAAATCTACCTGATGCCCCCTTCCCTGCAGGTCATCGATGGATTCACGGACGAAAGTGATAAATTTGGTGTAGATGTTTCTAGACTCGGCCATACTTCCCACCGGCGTCCAGTCAATGATCTGCGATCCGCTGTGGGTAAACTTGGCAATCGCAATGTTGCCGGATTCCTTGGTCTGCAGGGTTTGTCCAAAGCTGAGCTCCGGGCCAAAGTTGTCGTAATGTCCCGTTAGACCCAGGGGTTCCCATGAATTCGATTCACGAAAGCCGCCGCCCAGACTATAGCGAAAGGCAATCTTCGGGTTATCCTGAAGCAACACCTTGCCGTCCTCAAGACCTGCAAGCTCCTGCACGAATGCACGCTCCCCCTCCATGTTGCGATGCCCCGTCATTATGAACAGGCGGATCGGACTCCCCTTTCGGTAAGGCCATTTCTTGAGCGGACGTGAAACTTCCTTGGCCTTGCTGATGGTCCGAAGGTAGGCATCCGCATAGTTCTCGCCGTGCTGGAGTTGTCCCAGCGTCCCGTAATGGTAATGCAATCCCACGCCGCCGCCGATCTCCACCCCCACATGGGAGGTCGGGATGTACTCAGCCAGTGGATCAGTCTGGGTGACGGCCTTCTGCCCCAGGCTGATGGCGTACATGCGTGGTCTCAAGTCCATTCCCCAGATCGTCTTGGTACAAAGTTCCCCAACGTAGAACCTGAGCTTGGGGGCATTCAGGTCCCGCCGCCAACAGGCCAGGAAATTTTTCAGGTTCTTCCCATAGTTGGGCATGTAATCCTTGTTAAACATGTCGTTCTCCCCCTGGTGCCACATAAAGCCTTCCAGACGGTACTTCACCTTCTTCTTCTCCAGATCAGCCAAGGATGAGCGAATTAAATCAAGGGCCAATGGATACATCTTGAACCCACTGGGTTCGTCGGGATTCCAGTCGCCACCCAGATGGGTTCCGCCAGCTGCGCACTTGATAATGGCAATTGGTGCGTTGATTCCACTTGTAACCTTTCTGGCAAAACTCAACTCCGGCCCCACCACGTTATTGACGGCCTGAAGGTCCACCCATCCGTCCGAATTTATTTTATTTTGACGGCCGATGGAATAGGAGAACCTTACTTCAGCCTGGGGCTTCTCCAATCCGGCGAACGGAGGGAAACGCCGGATGTCCTTCACCTTTGAATCGGAACCCACCATGTTTGACTGGCCGGCAAAGATGAAGACCCGAAGGGTGGTGTCATCCTCCTTCCCAAGAGTCGTCAATGGGATTGCAAAAAAACATGAGAGAAGGGAGGCAATAATTAAGGAGATGGGATACTTTTGTGTCATTGGATTGATATTTTACGCATAGAGGAATCGAGGAAAAAGTGCAGGCCCGATTGGGAAAGGCTAGCCTTCCTTTTTTTCCACTGGTTTGGCAAAGAGGCTGAAAATTCGAAGAACAGAGGTGTTGGTCAGGTAGTTCTCCGGCGTTTTACCCCGTCCCCCGTTCCCGCTGCTACCGCCGGTGACGTATGTGGGAACAAGAAGTTGGCGCTTGTCCGGGTGCAGGCTGAGATCGTAACCGGAACCGTTCTTAATGGAATGAAAGGGTTCGGGTTGATCAATCTTCCAGAAAGTCAGTTCCGAAGCAGAGTGCAGAATCTCAGTGTGACCTGCCAGGGTGCCGTCATCAAGGAACTGCAAGGCATTGAACGGTCCGTCGCTCTTACCCTTGATGCCCAACTCGTTCGTCACTTTGCCACTGTCCCAGTCGAAGATCAGCACCGTGGGCTTGCCCGGGCAAAAGGCGTTGCTCTTGGCCTCTTTCATACCACCGACAGCAAGCAGTTTACCATCTCCGCTGAAAGCAAGGCTGCGGACGCCGCCCACGTCGGCGATGAAGTTTTCCTTTCGGGTATGAAGCAATCTGGCGTCGAGTTCACGGATGAGTGTCCAGTCACCAATACTCCATTGGCGAATGGAACCGAGGAGGTCGCCACTGACAAGGTATTTACCATCAGAAGACAGGGTGAGACTGAAGATACATTCCTTGTGCCCCGCTAGCTTGGTGACCAGTTTCCCGTTGAGGGTTTCCCATACCTTGATCACAGCATCGTCCCCGGCGGTGATCAAATATTTGCCTTCAATAGTCACAGCAAGGGCACGCACGTTGTTTCTATCGGCTTCAGGAATGGTCCAGATCGGGTTATCACCTCGCACGTAATTCAAGCAACAGACAACTCCCTGATAGTCAGCCGTGAACAATTTTTTTTCCTTGGGATGAAAGACAAGGGAGGACACCCAAGTCCTGTGGCCATTCAATGATCTTTTTTCATCCTTCTCGAGATCCCAGACATGAACTAGCTTGTCCTGTCCCCCGGCAGCCACGAAGCGTCCGTCAGGACTGAACCGGGCGCGAAACAATTGCCGGCCATGCTCCAGTTCCCGGGACGGCCATGCCTTGGCCACGTCAAGAGGGGGAACGCTCACAACATGACCTCCTTGATCGGTTCGCAATCATCGTTGGCAATGGCGAGTTTTTGCCCCTTGTGCCGATAATGGACACGGCGGGAATTGATACCCAGCACGCTAAATATAGTGTGGAAGAGATGTCCCACATCGTAGCCTTCCCCATCTACGAAAGCGCCGTCCCTGGTGGTATCACCAATGATGGCTCCACGCTTTATGCCGCACCCGGCCAAGGCAAGGCTCCAGCAATCAGGCCAATGGTCACGACCAAGGCGGGAATTGATCAGTGGCGTGCGACCGAACTCACTCATCATGACGACAAGGGTGTTGTCCAGCATGCCTCGATCATCGAGGTCGTTGATCAGGGCCGCGAATGGTTGATCAGCCTGAGGTACAAGGCGCTGGGACATATTGAAATTATCACCATGGGTGTCCCAGTGATAGCTGTTTACCTTGACGAATCGCACTCCCGCCTCGAGCAATTGGCGGGCTTGCAAAACATGTCGGCCCAGCGGATGGGTCCCGTATCGTTCACGATCCTTTTGATTGAGTTTCTCGTCGTCGAAGATTTCCTTGCGAGCCATCAACTGGCGCGCCATGTCGTAACTCGTCTCGTAGGCGTCTACGTCGGAAGTGTTGCGATAGGCCTTGAATCGTTCATTTGCCTTTTGGCGAAGGGCATTCCGGGCGGCGTCCAGTTGGGTTGATACATTGTCTGGGCGATGTATGTGGACAGGCGGGCGACCGTCTCCCAGGGCCAAGGCGCCGTATTGGGCCCCCAGAAAGCCGGCTTCACGATGAATAAAACCTCCATTACCCGGCTTGATCCATATGTACGGCGGTAAATCGGGATCAGCGGGTCCCAAGAGCTTGGCGATAGCGGAACCCAGATACGGGTAATCAACTCCACGATCCAGCGGATCACCCCTCTGGATGCGTGGCACACCGGTTGAATGATTGGGGTCCTTGGTGGCCATCGTTCGGATGACTGAAATCTTGTGGGCGATCTTTGCCGTATGCGGCATCAGTTCACTAAAATGCACTCCGGGGATACTCGTCTTAATACTGCGAAAAGGGCCTGCAAACTTGCTGTCAGGCAACGGGTGCCAACTCTCGTATTGGCTGATGCCACCATCCAGCCAAATCAGGCACACTTGTTTTTTACCCTGCTGGATATCCCTTGCTATAGCCGGATGCAAAAGGCTGCCGAAACCGGCCAAACCGCCCAAGCTCCCAAGCATTTGACGACGTGAAATACCATGGACGGAACTACCGCATGAAAAGTTTCCGTTTTTCATACCATCAATGGTTGAACCTGAATTCAGCTGAGTTCAACAAGGCCCACGCCAAGTCGCCCAAGGCATTGGTTCGCCGTTGTTCATTCTTTTCCAAATAAGCGTTCACCCATGTTTTCTCTTCTTCCTCCGGCAACCGCGACAGCACCGAAAGGTACATTCCCCTGGCTACAGCATCGGTGGTTTCCAGTTTACCGAGGCGGGCAACCAGGTTGTTGCCCAGCGGCTTCAACCAATGCTGGATCAAGCGATCGTTCATCAGGAAGAGCGACTTATTGACACCCGGACTAAAATCCACCGCGGCCTCCCCGGGTGGTTGGCCAAAAGTTTGGATAAAAATCGCCTGCATCTCCTCCAGGGAGGGCGGAAGCTCGACGTTACTTCCGGTGAAATAGCCCTTTCGGTCGAATTTCTCCGCCTCGGGGTCGACCTTGAGGGCTTTGATTTGCCCGGTGTTGCCGGTTGCCCGCATAAGGGACCGCAGCAACTGCTCCGGCGTCAAACCCTTTGGGGCAGTAACCCGGTAACTGTCTGGCTCGACCTTGGTCACCCCCTCGGGCAGGCGACTGCTGCGCTGATAGGTTTTGCTCAGCATGATTTCACGAAGCAACCACTTAAGGTTGAAGTCATGGGACACAAACTCATGGGCAAGCAGTTCCAGCAGCTTCGGGTGTGAGGGTGGATTCTTCCCGTGCATTTGGTCCAGGGGATGGGATAGCCCGCGGCCCAGCAACAGGAACCAGATACGATTGACGCTGTTTCGAACGAAGCCGGTATTCTCCCCTGAGGTCAAATCCTCAGCCAGTCGCTCGCGAGGGCGAAACCTGGGTACTGCAGGCAAGCCATCCTCTGCCGGTTTCTCGTACTCCTTGCCTTTCTCAAACTGCGGTATCTCAACCTCCCCTCCATTGGGCAAACGCGGACCCGTACTCATCTTCTCCAAGTCGAAGACGGACTCGAACTCCACTTTTTTGCTGGCCAGTCCCTCCACAAGGTAGACTTTTTCTTCCTTTTTGTGCGTGGCCTGCCTGGTCTGGTTGAGGTAGGCGAATAGTCCCCAATAGTGCGCCTGTTTCCATTCCTTTACCGAGGGATGGTCGTGGCACTTGGCGCAGGTGAGGTCCATCCCGAGAAGCAACCGGGAAACGTTTTCCGTCATGGCATGGTGATCGGCGGTACCGAGAAACTTCATTGCCGACCGGGCCGGACCTTTCCCATTGGCCTTGATCATATGACGAACCATGACGTCCCATAAAGGCTCTTCACGAAGGGTTTGCTTAAGGAAATGGCCCCATTCCGCCTGGGTCACTTTGCCTTGATCCAGGCGTTCCAGAAGCATAACTGAGAGACGTTCCATCCAGTGGTCGGCAAACAGGTCGCCGGTTATCAATCGATCAATCAATTCTTTTCGCTTGTTCGGCGACTGGTCCTTGAGAAATGTTAAGACATCACCGGCAGTGGGGATGTTACCCGTCAGGTCGAGAGTAACGCGGCGCAGGAAAGTTGCATCGTCACAAACCCCGGAAAAGGAATGCCCCACAGCCTTTTCCCGGATCAACCCATCAATCCGTTCATGTAAAGGTGTATTCGCCTGTAGGGTTACGATGGCGAAAAGGTAGATTGAATTAAAGAAAGTTGAGCGCATGTATATCTATCATTAATATCCAAACCCAATCATTCCGGCTTGCAAGCAGTCAGTAAACAAAAACTCTTCGAGACAGAATTGAACCTGCAATTAACGGGATACAACTTCCCATAAACAATCCTATGTTTAACAATTCCACAGGTGTTGACATTTAAATACATGAATTAAATTATATGTATATGCCAAGTGAAAGAGGTAAAATTCTAGCCAGACTTGCCGACCGAAAGACAAGTCCGGATTCCCACGATCAACTGATTTCCTCGCTGAGGAATTGCAGTCATCAACTGGAACTGGAATTTGAACGTAAAAGCATGACGTTCAGCATGGGAGTCCCGGAAAAGTTTCTGGATGGACAAACCCTTAACGGAAAGGTGGATGGACAGGATGTGTCCATCCTCATACCAGAATCCGAGAAGGAAACAGCGGATAAAATTTCCCGCGGAGACATACTGGTAATTGATGCCCAATACCTAAGCTTCGACAAATTCTACCGGAAGGTAACGTTTACCGGCTCACTGGGAACGGCGCCCAAAAAGAAGGCAATAGAACCAGAAGGGGAAGCCCCCACCCCGCAACCCCGAGAGGAACCAACCAAGCCAACGAATGATCCGATAGAACCGCTAAAGGAAGCATCCGCAATCCCCATTGAATCCTCACAAAAACCCGAAAAGGCCAAGCCTGAGGAGGCCGAGCCGATACCATCGGCGAAGATAGAAAAGCCAATTCAGGCACCCAATAAGCCGGAACGAATCACAAAGGAATCATCTCCATCAACAGTCAACAGGGCAAAGGGTGAACTGGGGGTCTTCAACAACCCTGATTTCATCTCAAGCAGTCCACCCGACTTCACAGGGAATATATCCAGTGCCCAAATCATATCGCTACTGGCGAGTAAAATCGGCAATTCAAAGGAAGATGCAGCCAGGGTAATTGATGGTTTCTGGGACTATGTTGCAGACATCAAAAACCATTATAAAAAAAGCCGAAAATCATGGCTCCTTGTTATTCCACGAATTGGAAGTTTCAGGTTTTCCCATGGAAGGAGGGGCCAGAGAAAACTGTCGTTCATTATGAATCCCGAAAGAGCTGCGGGCAGGTACCGCGGTCCAAAAAGTTCATCGTGGACACAAAGATGGTCACCCAAGTCAAAAGATTTATCCGTGAGACGACGTATTTCCGTCTACGTTTCACAATATACCGGACTGCCGCTGCGTAATGTTGACGAGATTCTGAACTGGTTTATGGAAAGGCTTAATTATTACTGCTCCAGAGGTACCGTGATTAACTTTGCCCGTCGGGGCACACTCAGGAATCGCATCATAGCCGGACGCACCGCAATCAGTCCAAGGACAGGTGACACAATTACAATTCCAAGTCGTTCCCAATACGCGTTTCGTCCATCAAGCGGTTTCCTCAAGCGCCTGAATGCACCGGAACCACCGTTCCCGCACACTCCCAGGAAGAAAAGATTAAATCGAAAAAGGAATCGGCCAGCCCGCAGGAAGCAGGCTAAAACAGTTCCATTCAGCAAAGCGGAAGCCTACTGCACATATGCGATAGCAACAGTAATTGTCGCCATAATTTTTAGTGCAGGAATCAAAGGTTTCATTTTCAAGTCCGTAACCAAAGGTTTCTCGGAAGGTCTACCATACAGTGTGACATTGTTTTTTCACATATTTATCTGGCTATTCTTGGCCTGTTTCCTCCCGATAGCATTAATCTGCAAGGCAGCAGGATCAAGACTTGCGTACAAACTTACCCTAATTGCTTCCTTTCTTCTAACAATCGGCACAATATTCTCCAATTACTCATTATCGAGGTCGGGTTGGATCATCCTGTCCGGAATCCTCTTTTTTCTAACCCTTAGACAATTAATAATTCATCATTCGAGGTTAAATTCACCTATTTTTAAAACAGGTAAATTTAGCTTCTTCCCCTTTACAGGGATTTTTGGTGAGGATGACACCCCCATGCCTGTACATGGAATGGCAACAGTTTTGAGTATGCTCAATGGATGCCTAATGTTGGCCAGTGGATCAGTTAACAACGTGGTGAATGCCACCGCATGGGTGTTCACGATCATCACCCTTGCTCTCGCTATAAAGAAGGATAGCAAACAGTGAGAACCACGGAGACTCATTCAGTTATCGTTCAGGACATGGACATCTATCCTGAAGCGGATGCAGTCCCTCCGCCGTTAACCTCTGCAGACCTGGCCAAAAGCCTTCATTTGAGTGAGGAAAGATTGGTCTCCCTCCTTTCGTCTGCAGAAAAGTCCTACAATCGATTCCCTTTGAAATGTGGACGACGACGTCCCCGCTGGATCGAGGCCCCAAACCCTTTCCTTAAACACGTACAAAGGTGCCTGCTGGATAAAATCCTCTATACAGTTGTCCCCCACCCATCCGCACATGGGTTCCAACCGGGCAGATCCATTGTCAGCAATGCCCGAATGCACTCCTGTAGGGAATGGGTTCTATCCATGGATATGAAAGACTTTTTTCCAACCACGGATATTCACATGGTGGAAAAGATGCTGCAGGAACATTTCAATTTTACACAGGAAACCATCGAGGCCATCCTGCGGTTGACCTGCCGACGGAATGCCCTGCCACAAGGAGCACCGACCAGCCCCCACCTCGCAAATCTCGTGTTCATGGAAGGAGACAGGCGCTTGACGGCAATGGCCATCGAGCATGGCATGACCTACACCCGTTATGCCGACGACATGACATTTTCCGGCGACACACTCCCGGAGGACATCGAGGAACAGGTTGAATTAATCGCACAAGAAGCCGGTTACCGGATTTCCCGTCACAAGACCCGTCGCATGGGTCAACACCAATGCCAAAAAGTCACCGGACTGGTGGTCAACGAAGGGGTCAGACTACCCCGTGGTAAGCGAAGACGACTCAGGGCCATCCTTAATGATGTACGAAAAAACGGTATGGATGCCGCCCTGGCAAGAAGCGGGTTCAGGTCGGCAGATGAACTGTCCGGACACCTCGCCCTGGCGCGGATGGTTGGTACAGTTCAATAATTGGTCGCGGGGTTTTCAAGCCTACGTCCGGAGATTCCGTGACTGAGGCCAACTGCCATGTTGGCCGACTAAATCAGTCTCAATATGTACATATTGAGAATGACTTAGCAGTGACGGAATCGAGGAAACAATCGGCGAACCATGGCGGAACACCATAGCGTGTGCCCGATCCCATTGCTGGAAACGACAGTTTGACTGTAAGCTAGGTCCATTGAAAACCCCACGACGAGAATTATTGGTGATGGAATTCTGCACCTTGTCAACCGTTGATGAAATCTTAATTTTAAAAATTATACATTTTGCAGGAAAATACATTACCACAAACCACTCATGTATAAATTGATGTAATCCCACCGAAATCCATGAAATTGGCTAACAACAATTTAGTAATGATCAGGACTCGATCATACTGCCCCGGACGAAAATACTTCAAATCGACTCAGAAAAAGTTCCTCTTCTCAAGCCATTGATACTGGATTGCATAAAACAAGTCCCACAATGGAATCAAGGTAATGATCATGGCAAGCTCCCGAATCTTTTTGCCACTGTAATGCCTTTGACTATTATTTCGGGTTTGTTTATATCAATCGCACAGTGACAAGCAAATCAGGATATCGATCATAAATGACAGATCCATGGCAGAGACTGGAGAGCTGGTTCCCCGAAATCACGAAGGAAACATGGACCAAGCTTCATGCCTACGCAGAAATAATGAGGGAATGGAATCCCAAGGTAAATCTCATTTCCCGGAAAAACATTGAGGAATTCGAGGTTCGGCATCTCGCCCATTGCCTGACAGTGACAACCTTCCTGAAGCTGATGAACCGAACTACGGTACTGGATGTGGGAACCGGGGGCGGACTACCCGGGATTCCCATGGCAATCTGCTATCCTCAGGCAAATTTCACATTGATTGACTCCATAGGAAAGAAAATTGCAGTGGTCTCAGATATAACGGAAAGACTGGGGTTGCGAAATGTTAAAGTGATACGGGGACGGGTCGAGGAACTGCCAACGAAGCGAACGTATGACTTTGTGACCGGACGCGCCGTCACCGCCATTCCAAAATTCCATGAATGGGTCAGGAAAAAACTGAACAAGGGGCAACGGAACTCGATCCCCAATGGCATACTCTATTGGAAAGGGGGTGACTGGAAGGATGAACTGGAGGGCACCCGACTTCAACCAAACCGAATCTGGAATGCCGGCGAGATTCTACCTCAGGCTGGTTATGAGGAAAAATACATCCTCCATTTCAAAGCTTGAGGCGACTCAATGCTTGTCCAAATCCAAGGAGTTCGGGATATTTGAAAATTGAGAATTCGATCAATCGACAGATGAGAAAAAGCTTTTCATTGAAGCAGGTTTGGGCAGGGCTCGTCCTCTCCTGTACAGGGCTTTACTCGACCACCGGCGCTGCGCCCCCCCCTTCAGGAGAGCAAATTTATCGTAAACAGTGTGCAGAGTGCCATGGGGAAAAGGGTCAGGGAGTAAAGGGCGAGTACAAGGAACCACTGATCGGCGACTGGTCCCTACAAAAACTGACTAGCTATATCTCAAAAAACATGCCCGAGGAAAACCCGAAGCTTTGCGTTGGGGAGGATGCAAACCGGGTCGCCAAATATCTATTTGGTAGTTTCTATTCCCCGGCGGCGCGGGCCAAGATCACATTGACCCGCCTCACAAATCGACAATACAGGGAGTCTGTCGCAGATCTTTTTAGAATGGCATCGGACGAACCCAAGAACAGGGAACCCGGTCTCAAGGCATCCTATTTCGATTCCAAGGGCATGAACAAGAAGGATTCCATTAAGCACAAGCGGGTGGATCCACGAATCGACTTTGAGTTCGGGGCAGGCTCCCCGATTGAGGGTATCAAGGCCGAACAGTTCTCCATTGCATGGGAGGGTTCACTGCGAACCCGGGAAACGGGATTCCATGAATTTCGCGTGACCACTCCAAACGGTGCCAGGCTTTACGTTAACGTAAACCTGAAGGAGGGGGACAAGAATTATCGGGACGATGCCAGCAAGGAGAGCCAGCACCCATTGATTGATGCCTGGGTGAGCTCCGGGAACAAGACAAGGACGGAAACTGCCCGCCTTTTCCTGCTGGGAGGGCGTGACTACCCCATCCGCCTCGACTATTTCAAGTACAAGGAGAAGACGGGATCCATACGCCTGGAGTGGTTGCCTCCCGGTGGGGCATGGGCGGTACCCGGCGAATATGATTTTTCAACCCACATGCCAGGCCGACAACTGGTCGTCCAGACCCCTTTTCCACCGGATGATCGAAGTCTTGGGTATGAACGGGGATCGGACATTTCAAGGGAGTGGCTGGAAGCAACGACCCTTGCCGCCGTTGAGGTTGCCAACCAGGTCGACCAAAGTCTCGGCGTCCTCACCGGGGCAAGGGCAAAGGATGCGGACAAGGTCAAACGATTGAAGCATTTTTCAAAGTCAGTGCTGGAACGAGCATTTCGCCGTCCCTTGAGCATGGAAGAAAGCAAACGTTACATGGAAACCAGGTTCGAAGAAGTGGAATCCCCCGAGGTTGCAGTCAAGCGGGTGATCATGCTGGCCCTTAAGTCCCCTCAGTTTCTTTACCCCAACCTGCCAATCAAGGAAAGGGATGCCCATGGAATCACCGCTCGCCTCGCCCTCGGGCTGTGGGATTCAATTCCTGACGAACAATTGCTAAAAGCTGCCAACCTGGGGAAAATAACCACGCGAACGGAAGTAGTGACACAGGCCCGGCGTATGCTTCAGGACCAGCGAACAAGGTCCAAGGTACAGGCGTTCTTCCGGCATTGGCTGGATATGGACTCGGAGCACGACCTTATGAAGGACAGCAAGATCTATCCGGATTTCGGCAAGAAAAGCATCGCAGACCTTCGTCATTCCTTGAACCTGTTTATTGACGAAATAGTCTGGAGCCAGTCATCTGACTACCGGCAACTACTACTTGCCCGTCATCTGCCCCTCAATGGAACCCTTGCCAAGCTTTATGGGAAAGAAGTGGATGGCGAAGAATTCCAACGGATTAAGTTTGAACCCGGGCAGCGTGCCGGATTAATCACCCATCCCTACCTGCTGTCCTCGTTCGCCTATCCGAACAACAGCTCGCCCATTCATCGCGGCGTGTTCCTGAGTCGTCAAATGCTGGGCCGCGCCCTCAAGCCTCCCCCAGAGGCGGTCTCGTTCAAAGACCATGAACTTGATGCGGACCTGAGCATGCGCGAAAAAGTCACCAAGGTGACAAGCGACAAGGCCTGCATGAACTGCCATGGTACCATCAATAGTCTGGGATTCACCCTGGAGCATTATGATGCACTCGGGCGCTGGCGCAAAATTGAAAACAAGAAACCGGTCAACGCCACAAGTGACTACGAGACCGAGGACGGGAAAAAGATTCGTCTTCAGGGAGCCCGAAGCCTGGCTGAGTTCGCCGTCAATAACGAAAGGGCCCAAAAGGCCTTTGTTCGGCAATTATTTCAATACATGGTGAAGCAACCGGTGGATGCCTACGGGGAAAAGGCCCTTGAAAATCTTCATCGTCATTTTAAGAAAAACCAGTTCAATATAAAAAGCCTGATCATTGAGATTATTTGCGTAAGCTCAATGCACGGCACAGGAAAGCCACTTAATGAAAATACATAATCGAAGACGTTTCCTACGCGACCTTGGCCTTTCGGGGGCAGCCCTTCCCTTCCTAGCTGGACTACCGGGTTTACAGGGTAAAGAATCCACCTCTACCAAGCAAAGGCTGGTGGTCATGTTTTCCCCCAACGGTACCCTACCCAACCAGTACTGGCCAGATCCCAATGAAAATGGATTGGCCCTGAAACCCATCATGAAGCCCTTGGAACCCTTCAAGGAAAGGCTGTTGACTCTGAAGGGCGTTCACAACCGGGTTCGTGGCGATGGAGACAACCATATGCGTGGCATCAGCTGCCTGCTGACGGCCAAGGAACTGCATCGGGGAAACATTCAAGGTGGATCACATACCCCGGCTGGCTGGGCCAGTGGAATCTCCATCGATCAGGAAATCAGCAAGCACCTACAGTCGCAGGAGGCAACCCGCACCCGTTTTGGTTCCCTCGAGTTCGGCGTGGCAGTCCCCAACCGTGCCGACCCCTGGACACGAATGTCTTATGCCGGCTCGAACAAGCCGTTAGCCCCCATTGATGACCCCCACCGCATGCTACAGAAAATGTATGGCAAGCTGAAGGACAGGGATAGCCTGGTCAGCATCCTGGATGATGTCTCTGAGGATCTCAAGAGAGTTGCAGGAAAGCTGGGGAAAGAGGATCGATCCCTGCTGGAAGAGCACCTCAACCTTGTGCGCCAGGTGGAACAGGACCTGCAGCGTACAGAGAAGTCTTCGGACAATCGGCACCCGGAACCTGAATTGGATCCCGAGATTGAACTGGTCAACGACAACACCCCCCTAATCAGCCGGATGCAAATCGACCTGCTCGTCAATGGGTTTGCCAATGACATGATGCGGGTGGCCTCGCTCCAGTTCATGCGTTCTGTCGGACAGGCGCGAATGCGCTGGCTCGGCATTGAGGATGGCCACCACAGTCTTTCCCACAAACCCGACAAGGAAGCGAAGGCACAGGAAAAGCTCCTCAAGATTAACCAATGGTTCGCAGGTGAACTGGCCTACTTGTGCAAACGCCTTTTAGAAACACCAGAACCCGGCGGTGACGGAAATATGCTGGACCATACCACCATTGTCTGGCTCAACGAACTGGGCAAAGGTAACAGCCACACGCTCGATAATATACCCTTCACCCTGATCGGCGGTGGCCTTGGCTTTAAAATGGGGCGGGCGATTCAGTTGCCAAACCTTCCCCACAATCGCCTCCTGCTTTCCATCGCCCATGGCTTTGGGCATCACTTGGAATCCTTTGGCAACAACAGTCTCAGCCATGGAGGCCCCCTCGACCTGGGCTGAACAACCACTCTTAAAACATACACATATCATGCAAAGCCAATCCTTCTCCCTCCCCTGCATTGCGAGCTTGTTACTCGTATTAAATTACGCTCACCCGGAAACCAAGACAAACGACTGGATCGCCCTCTTCGACGGTAAATCCACCAAAGGCTGGACACCACGAGCCAAGGTGGAATCCTTCGAAGCAAAGGATGGTCAATTACAACTCTCCTCGAAAGTAAACGTCTGGGTTGTATCCGATTTAAAGATGGCTGACTTCGAGGTGGAGGCTGAAGTCAAAATACCGACTGATTATGCTGGATTCAACTCGGGCCTGGGATTTCGACTGGTCGGTGAAAAAGGTAAACCCAAAGGCTACCAGTGTGAGATTGATCGTGGTAAACCGGGCGGAGTCTATGGAATTGGGATGGGGGGCTGGTTGTATCCGAGCAAGGATACTGCGGCACAGTACAAGGAACGTTCAAAAGGACTCTTTAAGCCGGAGAAATGGAATAAAATCAGGGTTGTATGCAAAGGTCCCGGCATAAAGACCTACATAAATGGGAAACTCGTGTCCGAAGTGGAGCACAAGCAATCACTTCAAGGCAGTTTTGGCATCCAGCACCACGGTAAGGGGGGAACTGTTGCCTTTCGCAACCTACGGGCAAAGAAGCTTTAGCCGATATTTCGAGCTATCAAAATGCCAGTATCCTACTTGAGTTTGTTTGTCTTCACAAATAATTGAATCACTCTACTTTTCCTGCAAGTAATCTGTTAGGGAAGGAATGTACACCTGACCCTCATGAAGATTCTTCCTGATACATTGGCGTGGAACCGATTAATAACTTCTGCCGTTCAACATCCGTTAAATATCTAACCCCGGTTGCAAAACTGGAATAGCAACAATATTCCAACCAGAAAGTGATTGCCCAACTACTCGAAGAGAACAAAACCGAAAACCAATGAAAAATCCTGCATCTTTTATAATAACAATTTTAGCAACACTTGGACTTGCCTCGATTCTTAACGCACAACAAGCCCAAAAGCCGGCCCCGAAGAAAAATGCCAAAGTCAATGTCCTCGCCATCCCAGAAGTGACCCGTGACAAGGTGATATGCTTCGCCCTGTACACTGTGCATGAAAAAACCCTCAAGCTGACCGCCCAGTTATACCCGCTGAAAGAAGGAGAAACAAGAAAAGTCCGTCTGGAGGCAAAAATAAGCGGTCAATGGAAAACCGTAGCCGTCACCGATGTCATTGAGAGAGGTTGGACAGCACCATTCCGAGTGGAGAACTGGGATGACACAAAAGATACAACTTACAGGGTACGCCATGGAGAAAAAGCAACCTACGAGGGCCTGATCCGTAAAAATCCGGTAGAAAAGCGGGAGATCGTAGTCGTGGGTTTCACCGGCAATTCCATCAATCCTGGACATGGGGGCAATATCCCGAAGGAGGATTTGGTCTCCAATATTAAGAAAATCAAGCCTGACATCCTTTTCTTTTCAGGAGATCAGGTCTATGACCATCGTCGCCATTACGCAGCATGGCTCAATTTTGGGCGAGACTTCGGTGAAGTCATCAAGGATTATCCAACCATCACAATTCCAGACGACCATGATGTCGGTCAGCCCAACCTCTGGGGCCACAATGGCAGGAAATCTACTTTATCTGGAGCATCTGACGGAGGCTACATCATGCCTGTCGAGTACGTAAAGGAAGTAGAGCGTGCCCAGACCAGTCACCTGCCAGACCCCTACGACCCGACACCGATCGACCGTGGTATAGGCACCTACTACACGGACCTGACCTGGGGTCGTGTAAGCTTTGCCATAATCGAGGACCGTAAATTCAAGACCGGGCCAGCAGGCATGATTCCCAGACAAGGCCCCAGACCAGACCATATTCGCAACCCGGAATACGATCCGAAGTCAGTCGATGTCCCGCAGGCTCGTTTACTTGGAGAACGCCAGTTGAAATTTCTGGAGGCATGGGGTCAGGATTGGACGAATACAGACATAAAAGCTGCACTCTCCCAAACCATCTTTTGCGGTGGGGCACATATCCATGGAAGAATCGGTGGACGACTACATGCAGACCTCGATTCCAATGGCTGGCCACAAACAGGTCGAAACAAGGCGATACTGGCCCTCCGAAAATCATTTGCATTTCATTATGCAGGCGACCAGCACCTCGCCACAGTCTTTCATCACGGAGTAGATGAGTGGAGAGATTCCATCCATTCCTTCTGCGTGCCGTCCATTGCGAATCTTTATCTACGCTGGTGGAAACCGCTGGAACCCGGTAAAAACCGGAAGCCAAATCAGGACCCCATCCTTGGTGACCACCTTGACGGGTTCAATAATAAGGTGACCGCCATTGCAGTAGCCAATCCGACACCCACAAAAGGAGGTGACAGGCTAACAACCAGGGCCGCCGGTTTTGGAGTTGTTCGCATCGATAAGAAAACCCGCGACATTACATTTATTTGTTGGCCGCGAAACGTTGACGTCGCGAACAAGGAGGCCAAGCCCTATCCCGGTTGGCCCTACACCTTTAATCAACTGGACAACTACTCCCGAAAGGCTGTCGCATACCTACCCACGCTTGAGATAAACCAGCCGAACCAAGTGGTTCAAATACAGCATGAGGAGAGTAAAGAGGTCGTATATACCCTCAGAATAAACGGAAAATCTTTCAGTCCCAAGGTATTCGCCACCGGAAGTTACACGATAGAGATAGGTGAGGGAGATTCAAAAAGGATTTTCAAGCAGGTGAAGACTACAGCTAAGGAAAATGCCAAAAGCTTGAAAGTAAAACTGAAGTAAACTTCACGTGCCTTCTACAAACCATTGAGTGTGCCATGAACAAGATGGAGACAACATGGATCACAGGGGCAACAGGATTGCTGGGAAGAGCAATACTGGAGGATTTTTCCACTGCATATAAAGGTCGTTTTGTAGGAACAGGCTTCTCAAGGGCATCCGGAAAAGTTGAGAAACTGAATTTGCTGGATAAAGCAGGAGTCGAAGCTTTTTTTGAAAGGAATCAACCAAAGTTTGTTATTCATAGTGCTGCAGAACGAAAGCCGGATGTAAGCGAAAAAGACCCCAGTGCAACATGGGCCCTGAATGTGGATGTAACAGAGCACCTGGCAAAGCTTTGCCACAAAAATGGATCCTGGTTACTTTACATTTCAACTGACTATGTTTTTGACGGAACGGCCCCACCCTACCAACCCGGTGATGACACCAACCCCCTCAACTACTATGGAAAAAGTAAACTGGCCGGGGAAGAGGTAATCCAAAAGGTTTTCGACAACTTTGCCATCCTTCGCGTGCCGATTCTATACGGCGAGATCCAGCATCTGGCTGAATCCGCTGTAACATCAGTGGTATTGGACCTCAAGGGTAGTTTGCCTTCACGACAAGATAACTGGGCCATACGTTATCCCACCCATGTAGGGGATGTAGCGCTGATTTGCAGGCAGATGGTAGAGCAAAGGTCAGCAGATGAAGGGTTTAGAGGTGTTTTTCATTGGTCAGGAAACGAACCGTATACCAAGCACCAAATGGCATGCGTAATGGCTCCAATCATGGGAATTAACTGTGAGGATATTACTGCAGACCCGAAACCGGCAAAAGGAACGCCACGTCCTCAAGATTGTTGCCTGGAATCGACATTGCTGGAATCCCTTGCATTTGGACGCCAACGATCTTTCCCCGACGCAATCGAGGATATCCTGAAGCGGACAAATTTGAAAAATCAGTCGTCGTAATTGACGAGCTTAACATTCAAGGGGAAATGCATCCGGAACTTGTTTTTCTGGATGGCCAGTGCAACTGAAGCAACGGCGTTCTCCATGATAGTGGACTCGGATACTCCTGTGCGCATGGCAATCTGCCGAACAAGCTCAATGGTGTTGGCCCGACAGTTGACCTTAAGAACGGAGTGTTGACCCGATGCCTGCGATTGTTGGGGGAGTGAAGCAAGATGTTGATCATCATAAACTTCATTAGAATCAGATTCCTCTGGGTAATCCGGAGTTGAGACATCAGGGACTGGAGGATTATCCAACAGGGCCATGCGTTGCATCGCAACATCGATCTTCTTGTCGACCGATGATTTCTCATTATTCATCTCATCGATCACCGAGGCAATATCATCGAGCCTGGACTTGATGTCCTGAAACTCTCCCGAAGCATTGGAGATGCGGTCTTGTATACCCTCCCTTTGCTTTTCAAGGTTTTCAATTGCCCAAGTGAGCGTGCGTTCCTGTTCCTCTTTAAGCAGGCTTTCCTCAACGTTCATGTCATTAGTTTTGAAATATGTTACGAAGGATGTAAAGCCCTTCTGAGTTTTTTTTCTATGAATGTAGGTCCCATGTGGGTTAACAAGCGTTCAAAAATATCACTGAAAATTTTTCCATTGCACCAGTAGATGGTTCACGCACTAAGTCTGGAGTATATTATGAGCAAAATACTAAAGTGGGGAATCCTGGGTACAGGCATGATTGCCAGAAAGTTCGCGGGAGAAATTATCGAAACCTATCCAGGATGCCTTCTAATAGCAGGATCAAGACGTCAAGAATCCGCCGAAGCATTTGCTATTGAGTTTGGGTGCAAGGGATATGCCGATTATGAGTCAGTCCTGACTGAACCGGATGTAGAGGCTGTATATATTGCCCTCCCCAACGGGTTGCATCACGAATGGAGCATAAAGGCAATGGAAGCCGGTAAACACGTGCTTTGCGAAAAGCCCATTGCATCAAATGCACGACAGGCAGAGGAAATGTTTGAAGTAGCCAATCGAACAGGAAGGACTCTCATTGAAGCCTTTATGTATCGGACTCACCCCGCAATCAGAAACTTGATTGAACGAGTTAACGGCGGTGAAATCGGACAAGTCAGGTTGATTCGCACAAACTTCTCCTTCGAGAGGGATATCGATCCATCCGATGCCCGATACCACCCGAGTCAAGCCGGAGGTAGCCTTATGGATGTTGGTTGTTATTGCACAAATCTTTGTCGCGCTTTGACAGGTCTGGATCCCTCGGAAGTATCGGTAATTGCACACCAGCACGAAAGCGGTGTGGATGACTATGCAGTTGGACTTTTAAGTTTTGAAAACAAAACCTTGGCAACATTCACCTGTGGCATGACGGTCAAGAACGAATGGTCCACATTTATCGCAGGAACGGATGGTCAAATCAAAATTGAGAATCCGTGGTTTTGTAATGGAACCTTTGATATTATACGTCCACAGGGATTGGAACGGATAGAAGTTCCCGCAAAATTGGGACCGTATGCCCAGGAAGCCGAAGCTTTTACCGCTGCAGTCCTGGGCGATACTCCCCCATGGACCACTCGTAAAGACACTATTGGGAACATGAAAACACTCGACCGACTGAGGCAAAACGCAGGCATACCTTTCCCTGAATAAACCAACAAATTGAAGTTAAATTCATGCATTGCATAAATACTTGCAAGCGCATCAATAAACAACAATATGCTAATGTCGTGAAGAATTTTACTCTACTGACATGTGGGATGGTACTACTATCCGGTTGCAAACTCGTTGAAAAGGCAGCGAGTGTCAGACCATTAAAAATTGCAGGTGCGGTTGGCAAAGGCGCTGTATTTGTCCTGGAGAATGCAAACCCGGTCGCCATGGCACAAAAGATGCTCGAAGCAGATCCTAAGCATCCCAAACAGGACCAAATGCTGATTGATCTGCACAATAAACTGCTGACCGTACGATCTGACATGAATGCGATCAGCAAGGAATTGGGTATTTCAATTCAATTTCCGTCACTTGTACCAACAATTGCCGAAACAAGGCAATTGGTTGAGCAAACAAGTGCCGTTAGCGAAGTAAATGCGGTAGAAGTTAAACCACCACCACCTGAGGAAGTCGGTCAAAACAATGACCTGCCTGAGGCAGACCTCGCTAGTATCGACCGAGAAAGATTGAAGGAAACCGGTCTGGCCTACTTAAAAGCTTCACCCGAAAAGCTATTCACCGGACGGGCCAAGGAACACCACCCCAATGGTAAAAAGAAAATGCAAGTAACCTATTGGGAAGGTCGATCACATGGCCCCCTGATTCGCTGGCATGCAAATGGTCAAAAGAACTTTGAGGTTCTAATGAGTAATAACTTTGCAGAGGGCGAGGCGACAGAATGGTATCCCAATGGTAAAAAATTCAGGACAACACCCTTCATCAAAGGCAAACCACATGGAACTGTAACGGTGTGGAATGAAGATGGAAAAATACTATCTGAGCAGCAATATGAGAGTGGTAATCTCCTCCGGGAAGAAAAAAAATAAAGAGCTGTTGAACAGCAGATTATTATATTCCTTCCGCCGATTAGGTTGACCATCCACACACACTTTATTTAGAATTTCACCGAATCTATTCAGCAACGCATTGCCCCAAAAACCGTCAAACCCTTTTGGGCTCAATTGAATAGTAGAAGATCAAACCACCTGTATTTAAAGTGCCCTAGAGGATCAGGCAGGTATAGGCTAAGTCAGACAACACATAAACCCTGTGCAATGGAGTCAGGTATTCTTTTGTTAACCCTCATCCATTGGTGTACAACCCAGACTCCTAAATATTTATACAAGTGAACAACAAGCCGATCGAGATCGTGCGGGAAATAGTGTTCGTAAAAGAATGTCACATTGCGATGTTTTACATGAAAAACAAAAAGAACCGAATTCACCCACTCATTTCCTGCGGAATTCTTCTCTTTTGTCCCAGCTTAATCCTCGGTCAAGTCCGTGAGGTAAAGATTCAGAGTTCCATGGACGGTGCCAACCAAGCCGCCTATTTTTTCTCACCTAAGGACATCGAAAAGGCAGTACCACTGGTTGTTGCTCTCCACACTTGGAGCGGTAACTATAAGCAGAAGTATCACAAACCTCTGGAGGCCCATTGTGTCCAAAAGAACTGGGCCTATATACATCCAGACTTTCGAGGTCCAAACTGCACCCCAAAGGCCACGGGTTCAGAACTTGCAGTGCAGGATGTACTTGATGCAGTTGCTTATGCAAAAGAGAATGCCAAAATTGACGAAAAACAGGTTTTCCTGGTTGGAACATCAGGCGGTGGCTACATGAGTCTGCTGATGGCAGGGCGTGCCCCAAAGGTATGGGCAGGAATCTCAGCTTGGGTACCAATTTCAGACTTGTCAGCCTGGCATAACGAAAACAAAGCCAGTGGGAGGAAATACGCACGTGACATTGAACTCTCCTGTGGTGGTCCTCCAGGTAAGTCTAGGGAAGTGGACGCACAGTACCAAATACGCTCTCCCCTAACACACCTTCCCAAGGCCAGGGGCATAGTTCCTTTGGATATAAATGCCGGGATTTTCGATGGACACAAGGGCAGCGTACCAATCAGTCACAGCCTGCTTGCATTTAATGCTGTAGCGAAGAAAGATGACCTTTTAAGCAAGGACCAAATTAATAAGTTAGTCCGCACAGCAAAGGTTCCCCAAACGTTGCTTCAGCCAATTAATGATAACAGCTACGGAAAGAAAAAAGTACTATTTCGCCGGAGGTCAGGAAATGTCAGGGTGACCATTTTTGACGGTGGTCACGAAATGGTTTGGAGTGCCTTGTTTGCCTGGTTTAAAGAAAAGGTGAGGCAATAGTCGTAAAAAGTACGCTAACGAGGATCATTGAAAACCGCTTGTTTGTTATGAATTTAAATTTCACATACTTCCTCCTAATTGTTATGTCACTGTTCCTTCATCCTGCATTTTCGGAACAAAAAGAAGCAAAACCAACACTGGGGAAATTATATGAAAAAATGGCTGAAGCATCTTTCGAGATACTCATCAATGGCCGACTGGAGGGAACTGGATTCCTTATTGATCAGGATGGACACGCCGCAACAGTCTGGCATGCCGCAAAACGTAAAGGCAATCTTGAGGTGCGCTCACAAATCCTGGGGAGACTTTCAGCCAAGATTATTGCCCACGATCGTGGACATGACCTTACATTAATCGAACTACCTTCACGGGACAAACCCTATCCCTATCTTCCTGTCTCCAAAAAAAATGCAGGCCCGGGGCACCCCGTCTACCTCATGGGGACCCCCATCTTTCGCCATCAGGTATTCATAACCGGACATGTAGCTCGAAAGGGTACAACATTTGAGTATTTCGATGGAAACTTTGTTGAAGGAATTCATGTGGCAGCCCTTACCCCCGGCGGTTGCTCAGGTGGACCATGGTCAAACCGAATGGGCGAGGTAGTAGGAATGCAAGCGGCCTCAATGACACTTCCCAGCGGACACCAGGGCATTGCAACAATGATTCCACCGAAAGCTATCAGACAATTACTGGAAAAAAAGGAAAACATATTTCCAGCAACGTTGCAGATGGCTGTCGAAGAAATCTGGGGGCAAGACGGTA
This sequence comes from Opitutia bacterium, assembly GCA_018668635.1. Lineage (GTDB taxonomy): Bacteria > Verrucomicrobiota > Verrucomicrobiia > Opitutales > JABJCN01 > JABJCN01. Next base: position 10,229 of record JABJCN010000134.1, on the reverse strand, counting down.
ATTATATCAAGACAATCCCCCAAGGGACAAAGGGACTGGTTGTTCGTCAGTTACAAAAGGAAGGGACTGCGGCAAAAGCAGGTGTCAAGGAATGGGATATTGTCCTCAAGGTTGATGGACGAATTATTGAGGAAACGGATACCTTCATACGGCATTTGCGAAGAAAGGTACCAGGGGATCTACTTCGCCTTGAATTAATGTCCAAGGATGGTTCCGATAAAAGAAAAGTAAAAGTAAAGCTTTCACCGCTAAAATAGTTTGGGGTTGAGACAGGGAACAATCCACTTAACGTGACTTAAATAATGAGCAAAAAAAAATCTCAACTGCCGATGGTGCTGGTTCTATCCGGAATCCTGGGTTGCGCTGTTTTTTTCTATCTTAATAAAGGATCTACACCTCAGGATATTGCAAATTCAGAGTTGAACGATTCCCCAAAGACCAGTTCGCAAACAGTCTCAATCCAAAGACCTGAACAAAGGGATAAGAAGGAGATCAAGAAAAATACAGCAACAGGCAAACCTAAGTCACTTGTTTCACCCAAGCGACCTGACCTTCAAGCAAGACAACGACCGGTTGCCAATAAATCGGATTTTGAAAATCACCTTCAGAAAATTGAAGGATTACCAACGAACGAACGCTATGATGCGCGTCGCAGGTTATTCACAGAATGGATCACCATTGACGCAGACTTAGTCCTGAAGGCGCTCAAGCAAGTACCAAAGGATCATAGAACCGGTACAATAAACTCAATCGCATCAGAATGGGGTAGGATTGAACCGGAAACTGCAGCCCAATGGGCACTGGAACTGCCAAAGGGAGAAAGTGAGCGTGCCTTGGCTTCGACCGTTGCCGGTTGGGCAAAGGCAGATCGTGTTTCCGCCCTAAAATACGCAAAGGATCTCGAACCCGGTCCGTACCGGGTCGAAGTCCTTAAATCAGTTGCGTCCAATTGGAATGGGCCTCCACGAAGTGCTGCAGAATGGGTATCCACACTGCAATCAGGATCCGGTCGAGATCAGGCAATAACATCCATACTCAGTCGGTGGTCACGAACCAATCCATCCCTGGCTGAGGCTTGGGTAATGCAGGCGCCTCATGGTCAACTTAGGGACAATGCAACCCTGGGACTATCAAGGGGTATCATTTCAAAGGATCCGGGGAAAGCCATGCGTTACGCCCAGCAAATTGAGGACACCGGCATACAGGCCATGCAAATGCGTTCCATTGTAAACGACTATGCCCGAACATGTATAAGTTGTCACAGGTCCGGCGCGCCGGGATGCCTTCGCGAAAATGTAATGGCACTACCGCAAAATATCGTTCCAAACATACAGAAATCACGAGTCATTAACATTGTGAGGCGCAATTTAAATAAGAAATGATTCCTAAATTTTCTTTTCAGGCTTGAAAATTTCCCCGGTTATCTTTCGTTCTCCATCCGCCCTTAATTATAAAAAATCAACCACGCTCCTAGAAATGAAATTGCAGCGAACACTCCCGGCCCTTTTAGCGGTCGCAACCTTTATGACCACCAACTCGGAAGAATCACTTTCCGCACAAGAAATAGCCGGCCTTAAGGACGGACTGTATGCGGAAATCGAAACCAACCACGGCAAAATCATGCTCGGCCTCGAGTTTGAGAAATGCCCCTTAACCGTTTGTAACTTCGCCAGCTTGGCTGAAGGAAAAATGGATACGGACCGTAAGGGCCCATATTATGACGGGTTGGTATTCCACCGTATAATCAAGGACTTCATGCTTCAGGGAGGATGCCCTCAAGGTACAGGGACCGGGGGACCGGGATACAAGTTTAGGGATGAGATTGATCCTTCACTTAAACATACCGGTGCGGGAATACTGTCCATGGCAAATTCAGGACCTGCGACCAATGGCAGCCAGTTTTTTATAACTCACAAGGCAACTCCATGGCTTGATGGTAAACACACTGTCTTTGGAAAGGTCGTGCAAGGCATGGATGTCGTGGACAAGATCGCCAACGTTGCTGTCAATCCCGGAGACAAACCCAAGGAACCTGTGGCAATGAAAAAGGTCAATATCCTTAGGGTTGGTGATAAGGCCAAGGCATTCAAGACCGGGCAGGCCGCCTTCGACGTAGCACTTAAGGGAAGTGGCAAGAAAGAGGAAAAGCACCCAAACCTTGCTGCCGGTGAAAAACACCTAACAAAGATCAAGGGTTCGGCCGGCATGAAATCGACTGAATCTGGACTCATTTACAAGGAAATAAAGCCCGGCGATGGCAAACAACCAAATGCCAATAGCTTTGTAACCGTTCATTATGAAGGGAAATTGATTGATGGAACCGTATTTGACAGTTCCTACAAACGTCAGGAACCCACCAGCTTCCCACTTAACCAGGTGATCCCCGGTTGGACCGAAGGACTACAGTTAATGAAGACTGGTAGCACATATGAGTTCCATATACCCCATGACCTTGCCTACGGTGAAAGAGGTGCAGGTGGTGTCATCCCAGCTTATTCAACCTTAATCTTCAAGGTCGAGTTGATCTCCTTCAAGTAAGGAGTCACTTCTTTAAAGAACTTTCAAATAAAACGGGCAGGTCTCTATGACCTGCCCGTTTTATTTTAATAAATTGGTTTGAGTTAACGACTTAAAGTCTTCGCGTAAGACGTTCAATATGAACCAGATATTCAGATAGATGCTTGGGTTACTTCCATACTCAATATCCTATTAAATATTTCCCATATTGTCCCTAGGATGAATTATAAAAAAAGCGGACAGGTCCGTTAGACCTGCCCGCTTGTTGCACCAATAGGTGCTAAGCAAAATGCTTGTTGCTACTCGGCTGGAGCAGCATCTTTAGCTGGAGCAGCATCTTTAGCTGGAGCAGCATCTTTAGCTGGAGCAGCATCTTTATCGTCTGCAGGAGCATCACCGCCGCCACAGCCAATTGAGAAAAGGAGGCCAATAATGGCAAATAAGGAGAGGAACTTCTTCATTTTAACTTTATTTAAGGTTTATTGCTTTAGTTACAAATAGTAACCTGATTCATCAAACAGGAGAAAGTAAAGGGCTATAGACAATCAATTGCAAACCAAAAGTTAGGGTTTCAATTGAAGTCTAAAAGTGATGTCTGGTGATAAAAAGCTGGTAGTCAGAATCGAATTATGGAAAATGAATTCATCGAAAGGATGCGCTTACAAGTTCAACATATTTATTCACTCGCCATTATATGGATGGTTCAGTCGCTATCTTCACAGGTAACAAAGCTGGAGCTTGCACGTTCCCTTTACTCCTTTCCAGATAATATCGAAATGGTTCTGGAAACCCGCCTTGAACAGGATAAATCAGCCCGTTACATGACCATCGTTTTCTATGACAAGAATGATTTTATTGTAAAGAAACTCGAGGAACCCGTATTGATGATCAACAAAGTTCCTTACGGTAAAATTACTGAAGTACGAACAACGCTTAGTGACATCATGCTGGTTCTGGCAGAATATAATCGGAGTACTGGACCCAAGGTCGAATTTAACGTGAGCTTCAACCTTTATGGGGGCCAGTTCACGCTTAACCAAAAAGGTTTCATCCATCCGCAAACCAATAGACATCGTTTAAAAAGGGCTCAGCGAGCCTTAATAAATGTAGAGAATGCCAGATTAAAACTACAGGCTTCCCCCAAAAAACAAAAAACTGAAATTGAAAATGACCTTAAACGTGCGGAACGGGATCTGGCCCTTTGCAAACGAGAAATGAACGAACCCTTTAAGGATCATGAAATCCTATACGATCATAAGGAAGCCCTATATTTCTTTCAATGGGCACTAAATGCAATCGATAGAGTCCCGGAGCTCACCAAACTTTTGGATGAAAGTGTTGTAAATAAATTTCAGAAAATAAATGGAGCCACCGAATCTGGCATAATTAACAATCCAGGAAACCGGTAACTCCCCTACTGAGTTCCATTACAAATCATGCAATCCCGAACTTTCAAGCAGACAGGTTGGCGTGTCTCCGAAATCGGTCTTGGTTGCTGGCAGCTTGGTGGAGACTGCTGGGGTGATATGGGTGATACTTCCGCTTATAAAATTCTACAATCGTCGGTCGACTCAGGAGTCAATTTTTTTGATACCGCCGATGTATACGGCGGTGGCCGCAGCGAGGAGTTTCTGGGGAAGTTTATCAAGGACTGTCCGGAGAGCATTCATGTTGGCACCAAGCTCGGTCGCCAGGCGCACGTGTTTCCTGACCAGTTTACACCTGAAAACCTCAGAAGCTGCACGGAGGACTCCCTACGGCGATTGGGCGTTGAAGTCTTGGACCTCACTCAACTTCACTGCCTGCCGGTGAAAGCACTGCAACAAGGGGATGCATTCGAGATCATGCGTGACCTCCAGACGGAAGGAAAAATCCGCAACTGGGGCGTCAGTGTCGAGAGCATGGAGGAGGCACTTATATGTATGGAACAGGAAGGATGTGTTTCACTACAAATTATTTTCAATATTTTCCGTCAGAAACCAATTGAAGTCCTATTTGAAAAAGCCAAGCGAAAGGGTGTCTCCATCATTGCTCGACTTCCTATGGCCAGTGGTTTACTCTCCGGTAAAATGAAGGCAACCCATGTCTTTGCAGAGAATGACCATCGAAACTTCAACTCTGACGGACAGCTTTTTAATGTTGGCGAAACCTTTGCCGGACTCCCCTATGCAAAAGGGATCGAACTTGCATTTGGAATTAAGAAAATTTTGCCAACGGACATTCCTATGTCCCAGTCAGCGCTTCGATGGATACTGGACCATGATGCTGTAACCGTTGTCATACCCGGAGCCAGCAAGGTTGAACAAGCTCATTCAAATGCGGCATCCAGTGACTTGAGTCCTTTACCTCAATCGGTACATAAGAAACTTAAGAGTTTCTACCATTCCAATGTAGAGGAACACATCCGGGGCCCATACTGACCGGGGAAGTGGAAATGTGACGTATCAGGATGAAATTACATTACTCACCATCCGGGCACGGTCATATGCAGGATATCACTGCAGATGTAGCTGCCACTATCCATGATTAAGGAACCCAAACCGGGACGGCACACATCTTTAATGTCGGCTCAACCGGAACCATTGGCACAATTGAGTTCGAGCCGGGTCTCGAGCGGGACATGCCGGAAATACTGGACAAACTAATTCCTCCAGGTCGCCATTATGGTCACGAGCAGGCTTGGCATGACGGCAATACCCACTCGCACCTGCAGGCCACATGGATGGGGCCCGAGCTCACTATTCCTTTCCGGGATGTCCGACCCATCCTCGGCACATGGCAACAGATCTTTCTACCTTGAATGTGATGTTTAAACCAAGAAAAAGATCCATCGTGGTCACCGTCAGCGGGGAATGAATATACCTGACAGGTTCCGCTTCTTTACAGTTTGAATTAAAGTAGAGTTTAATCCAGCGTCCTGACAATCAACTCTCGTAAACGCCAATTCCCCGGAGCCTCAACGCCATAATGCGGGGAACTATCCAATCGAAGAATTTCACCGGCCTTTAGGACACCCAGATCACTCAGGATACCCTGCTGATCCTTCGAGTCATTATCAGCGTCAACACAATAGATCGCCAAAGGTGCCTTGTCACCAATTTGGTAGAACCCACCGCAGGTTCCTGTGCCGGCAACAATAGCTGCAGATTCAATAAGGACGTCCTGACCAAAGCTAATGAGGATCGCCTCACCTGAATCGACTTGTGGAGTGCCACCACCAGCAATTCCAAGTCCCTCTTCATTCATAGTGGGCTTGCCGCCCTTTGTTGCTAGTGTGATCCTCAGGCCAGTCGGTTGTTTTTTCTTACGCCAATCAAGGATCAGACGCTTTGGTGTAGTGAATATCGCTAATCGGTGACCACCCGAATTTCGATGCCAAAGAGCCTGTTCAACCAAGTGTTCAAGAAGGGGACGAAGGTCTCCATCCTTCAAACGATTGGTCTGTTCCATTGGGTCATCAGCGAGATTAAAAAGCTCAACCGGTCTGGCTTTCCCCTCCCGCAATAGCGTCGCATCGAAAAATATTTTCCACTTCCCATTGATGATCCTGCCTCCGACCTCAGGATCATCCAGTCGCAGAGCAGAGGCAGCACCGTCCTTTCCCTCCTTGTGATCGTTAAATATCATGGGACGGGAAGCCAGTTCTTCACCACGCCAGGCAGACAACACACTAAAACTGTCCTCAGCTCCCTTTGCCCCGTTACGCAGATCAGGTAAAGGAACATTGAGTATCCTCGAAAATGTGGCGTACATGTCCTGCAAACCAATTAATGCATTGCTTGTCTCTCCGGAGGACTTTTCATCGCCGTCCCCCACCCTGCCATCCGGCCAGGCGACCAGGAAAGGAACACGATGCCCACCTTCGTATACGGAACCCTTATTGCTTCGAAAGGGACCTGTGGCAGCCTTCGCACTGATCTCGGCCCCATTATCCGAGGTAAAAACAACGATGGTGTTGCCCATCAATTTCTTCCCGGGACGTCGCGGATCATCCGTGGTCTTGAGAAAATCCAGCAATCGCCCGAGGGCAACATCGTTCTCATAAACATAGTCACCACGAACGTTTGTTTTCTTACCGGAAACCATTCGCCCTGCACCAATCACCGCCTTTCCTCCAATTTTCTTATCCGGTGTATATGGACCATGATTGGAATTGGATGCATAATATAAAAAGAATGGCTTTTTACCGGATGTCTTGCTGGAGAAATGATTCGTAAGAAATTCCATTGCACTGTCTGAGTGACGACCACCAAGCGCATGAAGTATGTAGGCATTGGGACCATCTCGATGGAGTTGCTTTCCGTTGCCAGTGGCGCTGACTGAAAGTCTTCCGTGTACGTGTCCGGGGCCTATAGCCTGATTGGGAGTGTTTCGATCCCCCTTCTTGTTCTTACCAATGCGAACGCCCTTCTTTCCGGCATCCGGGCCGGATGTACCATGGGAACGGGAGGTAAATCGGCAAAAGTCAAACCCATGCTCAGGCGGCCCATCAGTGAGAGGCTTGGTAAGGTCGGCATCCTCCCATGCAGCAGCTGGCTTCCCATCGGATCGCGTATAGCGAAGACCGACATGCCACTTGCCTACCATTCCAGTTGCATAGCCCCGGGATTTGAAAAGCGTTGCAAGCGTGGGTCGGTCAGTCTCAATCATGGGATCCCCCTGCACACCAAAAAGCACCCAGTACTTGAGACGGTTTCTCCACGGGTAGCGGCCTGTAAGCAAACCGTATCGTGTAGGTGAACACCTCGAAGATGGTGTATGTGCATCAGTGAAACGTACACCCATCCGAGCCAATCGCTCCATTTGTGGGGTGTGGAGTTGCACATCGTCTGTATTGCCGGTGAAGTCCTGATATGCACTCGTGTCGCCCATGCCCATGTCGTCAGCCATCATCAGGATGACATTAGGGTGAGCTGAAAACAAATGAAGTGAACCGAGAAAAAAAAGAGCTACAAAAATAGTCAAAGGACTCCTTACCATCCTCATTTCTTCTTTCTATTCCTGTTTGCACGAAATTCAGCGTGCTCCTGAGGAGTCATCCAACTACCCGGGGAAAAAGTAATGTCGGCCTTGGTTGGTAATTTCACCCGACTGGTCTTGCTTCCATAATCATCAAGATTTTCATTTAATTCGTCCTCGGTGACAGCATAAGTAGGCACCCCGCCTTCGGGAACTTTAGCTCCTGCAACCCAGACTATGGCATTAAGAATGAGCTTTCGATAGCCATCAATGGCCCAGTTTCGGTGATGGTGACCACCGGTAAAACCAGCTCCCCGACTACCATCCGGCCTCACATGCCCCCAAAGCAACGCCTGGGATTTACCCTTGGCCTCGTAACCGGCCTTGGTCCACAAGTTGTTGATATGATGAAGGTTCCTGGGATTGGGGATTGCAGAACCAAGGGGGATCATCTTTTCATGGTACTTGATATTGAAATAGAACTCGTCCACAGCCTTGATTTCGCCGACTCCACGAGCCGTTGCATGTCCTTCAAGAGGCTTGATATCAGCCCGCCAAAATGGATTTACGGAAAACCCATTCCTGAAATAACCACCAATCCATGGGATGAAATATTTCTCCCCCTCATTGATTCCCGGGTGTACTGCGTAATGCATAAAAAGAACACCTACACCCTTCTGGACGAGTTGGTCCATTTTCTCCCACCCACTACGGATCACCGAGGTGCCATCCGCATAGATTATGACAGCCGCTGCATCGTCCAGGATTGATTCATCCTTGGGCCAACCAGGATGAACAACAGCCTCAATGGGAACGGAATCCTGCTTATTCAAATGCTTGGCCAAAAGATGCGAACCGGCTTTAAACTCGTGATCGCCTGAGGCATGACTTCGCTTCCCATGAAGAAAAACAACCTTGGGATTTTTTTCAGCCATCAAACTTGAAACCAAGAAAAAAAGGAGGGAGACAATTAACGATAATCGATTCATTGGATTAACTCTTTGTGATTCGGATGGATTAATACAACACGTAATGAATAAAATCTAAATAATTCAGTTAGAAAGCAAATCATCAAACCCCAAAACGCTTTGTAAAAACTAGTGATCGTTATATCACTCAATCAAATTACGTTCAACAAATCAATGAAGGCATAAGACTGTAAAAAAGCATTAGGGTAACCAAGATCAGTAGACCCAACCTATGCTTAGCTTAAAGGTATCGCCGTTACCATGGTCGAGCACGCCCTGACGATCATGAAAGTCATGTTTCCATTCAAGGCGGAGGTGCTTAAGATCGTCGATGTTCCAGTAAAAGGCCGGGCCTGCAAGCAAGGTTTCAGAACCATCATCCTCGTAATGAAAATCTGTTTCCCATAATATTGATCCATTGCTGCCAAGGGCTTCAAAATTATAACCCACGTCCAGGGATGAGTGGGACTCAAAAGGCTCATTATCGTGGTAGATCCATCCACTCGTGCCCATAAAGAAGAACCACCGGAAGGTCTCAAATTCATAAGAGAGACCCAGGCCGGTTCCCCATTCGTTATCATACAATTCGTATTCGTCTTCACCGGACAGGGGCACTCTCAGCATTGGTTTAAAGGACCATGAACCACTACGACCATCCAGGTTGAAATATTTTTTAAGGGGAAGTGCAAGAGTGAGGTCGCCTATGCCCTTGTCATATTGTGTGCCTCCGAGGGCTGCAGGCATCTCGCGTCTGGCATTGATTACATAAGGAAGCTTGGCAGTAAGCCGGATGGCCTTTTCCCATGTGTAAACCCCTTCCAGATGGATAATATTGACCTCCTCACCGAAACCCTTGTTGGCGATTCTTTCACCAAGAAGCAGATCCCTTTCTGTCCGGTGCTCAAAGATGGTTTGAATACCCCAACCACCTTTCCAGCGCGGCATCATGTTCATAATGGGTTCGTCTGCCATTAAGAAAGATGCGAACGAGAGGCCCAGTATGAGCCGTAAGCCAATGAAAAGGTTATTAATCAAGGCTTTTGGCCGGGGAATGGATGAGCCTTGAGGTTTGCGTCCTCAAAGGTGTACCACTCGATGGCGATGTAACCCGCGTCATCCACTTCCTTCTCGACTCGTAAAGGGTCAATAACCTGTCCCGTCTTTAGGGCCAAGGTGACGAGCTGAGTTTCGGCATTCATATCAACTCCCCTTTTGAATCTTTTTTTGTCCACATACTTCAACCGACTCAATTTCGAGCGTACACCGATAGCGCATGAAGGGCAACAGAGTCCCTTGACATAAAGTAGAGCGATTTCTTTTTCCTTCTGGAGGATGGCTGTGGCGGCCTTGGTTCGCACTTCCGGTTTTGCCTCGGGGTATTCTTTTGGGGCGGCATGCAAGAAACAAGTTCCCACGAGAAGGGATAATCCTGCCAAGCATGACCACGAAGTTTTCATTTACTAATAATGTATAGGTGACCTTAGCGTTTTCAAGAATATATAAATGAATCCTGAAAGAGTCTTTCCCCGTTGTATATTCAGCATAGAATGTAATCTGTATGGCATGAATGAATCTGCGTTGAGCTAAAACTTATTCGAGGTTTTTGACCGGGCAGGTGGTGGGTGCGATGATGACCTTGACCCAACCGTCAAGGTTCCTGCCGTTGAAGATGGACTGTAAACTCTTCCTTTTTATCCTCCGCTCCAATACATGGAAGGGTGAACAGGAAAGTCAGCACCAGCATTGTTCGATTGGTTTTCATATTTTGGTTTTACCTTGGTTTAT
>JABJCN010000124.1 GCA_018668635.1 Opitutia bacterium | reverse complement strand
CGACTTGCTCGGCCAATTCCTTCATGCTTGATTCCGATTCGTACGCTTGCATCAACAATTCCCGACGATCTTCGGGCAACTCCTTGAGACACTCCTCCAGCAAGTGAATTCGATGATCTCGAATCTCAGTTTCCTCGATCGATTCAGTCATCAGCATTTCAGTCACTGTGTCATTAAACTGCAAACTATCCTTCGCTCGTTCTCTTCGAAATTTCATGATTTCGAAGCGGGCAATCGTCGCCGCCCACTTGGGAAAGCCACCTGGGTCGTTCAATTGCCCGAACTTCTTCCATGCGATCAGGCTGACCCGTTGCATGACCTCGTCCACTTCCATTTGTCCCCGCACCCCATTGCGAATCATTCCACGCAACATACCTCCGTGCTTGGAAAGCAAGGAAATGAATGATTCATGTTTGTCGGAGGCCACTATTTACCAGAGTACTCCCAGTCATCCTTTTTCCTGACAAATTTTTTTCAGTTTTCTAATTCAACAGGCCTGAAGTCTATTCATTTTCTTGAGCAACTTTCCCCATGCTCCCGATAGCTTTACCGATATTTCCGGTTCTAATAGCCATTGGTTTTTGTGACCACCATGTTTCCTTGGCAGCACAGGAATCAGCGATTAGCAATCTTGGAATCCTGTATGAAAACCTGAGCATATAATGAGGTTTATGAATCAATAAATAGGTTTAACCCCAATGCCTTAAGCAACTCAATTCCAGAACTATTATTTTCTGGTTTGATCCACTAGAACCTATTTGAGCTTGAGCTTTGCCTCATTGACCTTCCCCTTGAAGCGCGGGCTTGAGGAATAGCTGGCAACTGTCGATTGGGAATCGTTCCCGATCTCAAGGGGATCCTGGGGATGCGTATTGAACAGGCCCGGGAGCTTTCCTTCGGCTATTACTTTACTCTCCATTTTCAAGGATACCCTCCCGTCGGGCAAGAGCGCGACGTTCAATGAAGCTCTTCCCTCGGGCAAAACCTTCGTTGACCGAAAGGAGTGCAAGGTTCCGCCGAGACGGCAGGAGAAAACCGGTTTGCCATCCTCAAGATAAATTGAATAGCCACTGCGGTTTCCACCATGGGAAATCAGAACTCCACCTTTTTCTCTTCCCCGTGTGACGGAAAGCTTAATCTCTATTGACTTCTGGGTAAATTTGGGCGCGTGATCACGGGGCACTTGGTCACCGTGTTTGAGAAGATAAAATCCTTGAGCATCCTTCCTCAGTTTTTTTCTCATTTTGGCCGGGTTTGCATCAGCGTGCGAGTAATAGGGGTTGACCTTGACCCGCTTGGCCCAAACAAGCCACTCGGCTTCCAGTTCCTTGGCCTTTTCCGCATGAGACTCGATCAGGTTGTTCGTCTCGCACCGATCCTTGACCAGATTGTACAGTTCCCAGGTCCGATTCTTGTAACGGTTGTTCCCGCGAACCAGTTTCCAATCTCCCTTGCGGATGGCGCTGGAATCAAAATGATCGAAACAGAGAACTCTCTCGCTCGCCTTGGTGGCACCCTTGAAAAAGGGTACCAGGCTCCTGCCCTCCACCGGTATAATTTTTTCGTCCTTGAATTTGTTAGGGTAGTTGGCTCCGCCCACTTCAAGCAAGGTAGGCATAACGTCGATCAAGTGGATGGGAGAGCGTACCCAACGGTTGGACTTGCTTATTCCCTTGGGCCAATGAGCAAGCAGGGGACTGCAATTTCCTCCTTCGTGATTGAAATGCTTGTACATGCGTAAAGGTGTGTTACTCAGACAGGACCAAGCGCTTCCCACCGAATGGTAGGTGCCCGGGCCGCCCACGCCCTTCAGTTCGTCCCCCTCGTGCAGTTGGGTAAATCCCTTTCGGCTGACTTGGTCAAAACCAAAAGGCCCCCATTCGTAGCATGCACCATTATCGCTGGTGAAGAGGATTAGGGTATTTTCGAGGTCGCCACCCTTTTCCAATAGTGCGAGGATCTTGCCGATCCCTTGGTCGACGTGATCAATCATGGCGGCGAAGGTCGCCATCCGGTAGGTCAGATCCTCCTTCCGGTTATGGGCAATGTCCTGCCAATTGGGATTCGTTTTTCCGGCAAACTCGTTGGCGATGTCATCACGGTCGATCGGGACCTCGGAGAGTCCGGTGAATTTCCAGGAATCTGTGACCAGTCCTGAGCTACGTTGCCGGGCAAAGCGTTCCTTCCTCAAAACGTCCCAGCCCTTGCGGTAGATATCGAGGTAAGCGTCTCGGGTCTTGGCCGGCGCATGCAAAGGGAAGTGTGGAGAGGAGTGGGCCAGATAGAGAAAGAAAGGTTCTTCCTTCTTCTGGGCCTGCTTCAGAAACTCGACCGCATAGTCATTGAAGGCATCGGTCGCGTAAAAATTATTGGCATCGAACTCCAATTCAGGCTTCTTGCCTGAAGGCAGGCGCATGTAGTTGCCCACCTTCCACTGGCTGGTGCTGTGCCCACGGATATAACCGTAGTACTCGTCGAAGCCCCGGTCAGTCGGGGTTTCCTCATGCCCAACGTGCCACTTTCCGACCCCGTAAGTCCCGTATCCTGAAGACTTCAGTACCTCGGCCAGGGTCATGCATTGCTTGTTCAGTTTACCCAGATATGCCGGACCCAAGCGGGCGGTCGAATCCCGGCCCGTGAAATTGGCGATGCCGGCCTGGTGGGAATAGAGGCCCGTCAGCAAGGAGGCCCGGGAAGGACAGCATCGGGCGGAATTGTAGTTCTGGGTAAAGCGCAGGCCATTGGCGGCCAGTCGATCCAGGTGAGGAGTCTTGACCTCCCCCCCGAATGAGCCAAGATCAGAGTAGCCCATGTCGTCGACCAGAACGACGATGACATTGGGTTTGCCGGCAAATGAAGCACAGGCAAAAAGAAGGAAAACGTGTGTCGCGAAAAAGATGGGCTTCATACCTGGATTTCTCCCTGTTTTGAGAGTTGAAGTAAAATAAATTCGGAACCTTTGGCCTGATTTTTTTGAATGGATTCAATTATACCAGCCTCGTTAAGTGACAGTCCTTATTCACCTGATTTAGGCTCCATGAAAGCTTTGTACTGCAGTGCCTTTCGCTTGGTAGTTCCCGCATCCTTGATCATCAAAAAGAGTTTACGGGCCAGTTCGGGGAACTTCAGGGCATCACCCGATTCCTTTTGCCAATACCCAAGTGCCGCACTTAGTCGACCGAGGGTCTTGGTGTGTGCGGGGTCATTGACAAGGTTTTTGAATTCGAAAGGATCAACCTTGAGGTCGTACAATTCATACAGGGGCGGTTTCTTCATCATCCTGTAGGCTGCTCGAACCTTTTCCGGGGCATTAGCCATCAGCTCAGTTTCAGAAGTCTTGAAGAACTTTTTACTCATGGTGAAGTCGTACCCGGGATTAACCTCCCCGGCAAGTGGGTTGTAGATGAGCTTGTAACGCTCATCGCGAACGGTTCTTTGAGGCCATGGGTTATGGTTTGAGTGAACGTGGAATTCGGTGAACAGGTACTTTCGCCACTTTGGCCTTTCGCCCAAAACTAGAGGCTTGAGTGAACGCCCAGGCAGGGATTGAGGGCTCTGAGCCTCTGCAATTTCACAGAAGGTGGGAAACAGATCAAGCGTGCTCACCAATTCCTTTCTTTCCTGTCCACCTTTCATCCCGGGCCAGCGAATGATCATGGGAATCTTGACTCCACCCTCGTAGGAGGTCCGCTTGCCGCGCAACATGTCAGCCCCATGGTCGCCAATATAGACCACCACTGTATCCTTCGACTTTCCCGAGTCTTCCAAGGCTTTCAGCAGGTTACCGATATGAGAATCGAGGCGCATCATGCAGTTGTAGTAGTCTGCGGTTTGCTGGCGAAGTTCTGGATGGTTGATGCCCATGTAGGGAATTGCATCGACATCCTTGCCTGTCAGGGGTCTGGTTGGAAGCTTGTCAACAGTCTTGATAAATGGCCGGTGGGCATCAGGATAATTCACCTGCAGGTAAAAAGGCTTTTTACTTTCCCTGAAAAATTCTGCTGCATGCTCGGTGTAGGAGAGCATGTTTTTGCGACTGAAGTTGGCACTCGTAAAGGCCTTGAAATCGAAGGGAAAAGCGGCTTCAGGATTTACATGTAATTTTCCAATAATTCCTGTGCGGTAACCTGCTTTTATTAGGGTGGTAACCATGTTCGGGATTTTGCCCGAATACATCGCGTACTTCCATGTCGCCAATCCAATCTGTCCGTTCTGGTGTGGATACAGTCCGGTTAGGAAGGCTGCCCTTGATTGCGAACACCCTGACTGGGGGACATAGGCATTCCTAAACAGTGCTCCATCCAGCGCCAGTTTGTCGAGATGGGGTGTGCTGATAGACGTACCATAACATCCAATCTCCGGGCCGTTGTCTTCAGAGACAATAAAAAGGATGTTATGCCTCTTTTCCGATGTTCCATACGAAAGGGTTTTAAGCAAAAAAAATAACAGTATTATTCTTATGTTATTCATCGTTTATTACCACTTGTTATTTTGCCGGTTTTTCTGTGCGTCCATACGTATTTTTTAGGGTCAAATTCATAGGACCCCTTGGAGGGCGCATCCGATGCAAATTTATTTGGTATTGATCGCGAGAGATTCTTGATGGTTTCACTGTGTTCTGAATTGCTGGCCAAGTTCGTCCATTCATTCGGATCCTTGGAATGATCGTAGAGTTCTTCCGTTCCATCGCTATACCGAATATAACGGTATCGAATGGAACGGACGGCGCACTGGCCACGCTTGAATTCGGTTATGGCAGGAGTATCCCATGGCATTTGGGGATCTGCCAGGAGGGGGGCGATACTGACGCCATCTAGGTTTTTTTTTGCTTTGAGACCACAAAGCTCGATTAGGGTAGGGTATATGGAAAGTGTGTCGACCGGGTGATAGCAATGTGTACCCCCTTTGGTCATGCCAGGAACAGAAATAATAAAGGGAATGCGGGTTGCCTCTTCCCAGAGGGTGCTTTTGTGCCAGTGGTTCTTCTCGCCAAGGTGCCAACCATGGTCCGACCAGAAGACGATGATGGTTTGGTTCTTATGGATGCTCTTGTCCAATGTTTCCAATAATCGCCCCAGTTGGGCATCTGCAAAACTTATGCTTGCGAGGTAGGCCTGAATTGCCTCCTTCCACTTGCCATGTTTCTTGATATTTAGGAATTCACTCCGGCGTGATGCCGAAAGCTTCCTTCCTTGCGTAGGTATATCCTGCAGGTCATCTTCCGGTGTTTCCGGCAATTCAATTTTGTTTATGGGATACATCTCGAAATATTTCCTTGGCGCATACCAGGGGAGATGTGGACGAAAGATTCCACAGGCGAGAAAGAAGGGTTTTTTATGTTTTTCCTTCAGTACCTCGACGGCATAATCAACCGTCCTTGAGTCGTCATAATTTATCTCGATTAAACCGGGTATTGCCCCCCAGTCTCCTTCATGGGGGGTGTCTTTTAGACCGCTAAACGGGTAACCACTTGGTTTCTTTTTGTGCATAGACCATGGATAGTTTAGCTTATTGCCCCGGAACCAGGGATCGTCCTTGAAGACCAGTCGTTGGAAGTCATCCCATTGATCCGGAGGATTGAACCCGGCAGTGTGATGGAAAACCTTGCCTGCACCGATCGCCTTGTAGCCGTGTTGCCGGAAATACATGGGAATGGAGACTGTGTCCGGCAAATGAGGGCGCCACCATTGGCCGTTATTGTAGATGCCTGTCGTGGAAGGACGCAGGCCCAGCATTATGGCCGTCCGGCTTGGGCAGCAAACCGGGGATGCCGTGTGGGCATTTAGGAAGGTCACACCCAACTTGCCGAGCCTTTCCATATTTGGGGTGTGCACCTTCCCCGGGTAACCTCCCAGCGGACTCGCCCAATCATTCATGTCATCAACCGAGATAAAGAGGACGTTTGGCTTGGGGGTTGCTTGTACTATTGTAGTCAGCAACAGGATAATCAGGCTGAAGCGAATCATCTTGATTCGAATGATTGTTAGTGAACCTCTCTCAATGGACAACCTGTTTATGCACAAATTATAAATTGATTTTTACACAAAGCAACTTGAATGAGATGGAGGACTCCAACCTATGTTAAAGAGATTTAAGGAAACTCAAGAGTATCTCCCTTTTCATATTTGCTGGAGCCAACTACTTCAGGCTTCTGGCCAGTTTTTTCCAGAAGGGGATGTCGTAACGTTTGGAATACTGTCCGGCATCACTTTCGCTGAAAGCAGTGAATCCTCATAAGGTGCATGGACAATATATTTCCATATTGAGAATATGTCTCAATAACGGGAATTTATTCGATAAATTGTCAAGCCGAACAGATATTCAGCCAACACGATTTCTTGTGCGGTATTTTAAAAGAGCACTATCGTTCCGCATCCATCAAAAACCAAAGTGGTGCCAAGTAACAGGGATATTATTTATATCAAGCTAATCTACAGTATTCGCTACCCCATTAAGGGAGATTTAGATACTTTGGTAAGCTTGGGATACCCCAGAATTATTTTAAAATTATTTTACCTAACCCTCGTCATAGTCTCCGATATGACGAATCCAGATATTCCGAAACCGCATTGGGTTTCCGTGGTCCTGTAGTACAATTGGACCCTTGGGTGGGTGAGGGGACTTGTAGTCTGCGATCCGCTTATGTTTCACGGTCCCAATGAACTCCTTGCGGTGGTGAAGGAGCACCCCGTTATGAATGACCGTAACATTGGCCTTCTTGGTCAGCTTGCTACCATCCCATCGGGCGGATTCAAAAATGATGTCGTAGCTCTGCCAAACCCCGGGAGCCTTGGCTGCATTACGCAATGGAGGGAACTGGCCGTACATTGCCCCGACCTGTCCGTCGGCGTAGGACTTGTTCTGGAAGGAGTCGAGAACCTGCACCTCATACTTGCCGTAAATGATAACGCCGGAGTTGCCGCGGCCCTGGCTGTTGCTGATCGCCTTCCCGGGGGTGGCGAACTCGAGGTGGAGCTGGAAGTCGCCGAATTCGTCTTTGGTCTGGATGGTACCTGATTTTGGTGCCACCTCCATGTAGCCGTTTTCAACCTTCCATCCAACCGGTTTACCGGCCTTCTGGTTCTTGAACTTGGAGAGGTCGGTGCCGTCGAACAGGACAACGGCATCGGAGGGCGCGGGTGCGCCGTGGCTGAAGGTTGCTCCTGATGTGACAACCTTGGGTCGCGGACGGTTGTCATCATGGACACGCCATTTACCATCCGGCAGGAGGGGTGTGTCCGTGTAGCCGGTGACGTGCTTCTTTTCAGCGGCCTGCGTGAGGGTAGCGGCGGAGAGGATTGCGCCGAGGAGGAGGGTCTTGATTATTTTCATGTTTGGATTACCGGAATTTGTGAAACCAAAGTCTATGGGCAAGCGTGAATTATCTGGAGGTGAGCCTGGCAATGTGGATTTTGCGGAAATGTACCCATCCGTCATGACCTTCCGCCCCATAAGTCTGGAAAGCGATGGCACCTGCCTTTAGCAGATAGGGCTCCGGCTTTTTCTCTGTGTAGTCTACAATCTGCTTTTCGTTGAGCCAGACCTGGATGTGGGGCCCCACGGCTCGAATGCGAAGATGGTTCCAGTTTCGTGGTCGCCGAATATGGTCTTTTTCATCCCCCTTTTCCAGCCATTCAACCCTATGTAGACCCACGGGTTCCCCGGCTACACCCCGACCAATGTTGATCTGGTAGGGTGGTCCCTCGGTCCGTTCTTTTTGACGACGGATGTAGACTCCACTGTTATACTTTCCGTGTTCATCAATCTTGAACTCAAGATCGAGTTCGAAGTCCTTGTATGAATCACGGGTTGCCAGGATGCCGCCGTGCTTTGGGTTACCGAACTGTCCACCATGAATTTCTCCTTCAACAACCTTCCATTGTGCCTTTCCGATGATTTGCCAGTTATCGAGGTCCCTCCCATTGAAGAGGGATGCCTTGTCTGCGGCTACAAGGTTGCAGGCCAATAAGGACAGAAGGCTTATGCGGAAGGTCATTACCTGCGAGGGTTTTCACACCAAACAACATTGTTGCTGGTCTGGCCGGCAATAAGTAGATCTAGGTCACCATCACCGTCCATGTCCACCGCGCGGATATCATAGGCGGCCTGGTCGTCATCAACGACATGGGTGGTGAAGTTTCCCTTGCCATCATTCTCAAACCAGGCGGCAATCCTGCTCTGGTAGGCGCAGGTCGCTGCATCGATATCGCCATCCCCATCCATGTCAATGACCTGCAGGCAGTGAGGACTCCTTAATTCCTTGTTGATATCATGAATTTTCCAGCTTGGATTCTCAAACCAGATGAGGCCCTGCCCATGTCCACGGGATGCAAGAATATCGACCTTTCCATCCCCGTTGATGTCAGCAGGTTGAATATTGGTGGCACCGGGATGGATGCCGGGAAGCAGGTGCTTCTTGAAGACTTTGGTGGGATCATTGGGGGCCTCCCACCATGCGAACCATTGACCTTTGCCGAACTTATTTTCATCGAATCCGCCTTTGGCTCCCATTGCAATATCGGCACGGCCATCTCCGTTGATATCACCGATGCCGAGGTAATGACTGAGACCGGGTGCGTCCCTGTCGGCGAAAATATGCCGTTCCCATCGATCAGCCTTTCGCGGGTTCTTGGGAATCCTGAGCCACCCGCCGGAGTTGGGGTGATCGCCCACGGGTTGGCCGCTGTTGGCGAGGAGGTCGGTTTTACCATCCCCGTCCACATCACCTTTTAGAACCCCGTGGATACCGTTCAGCTTGTCGTCGGCAATACGCATCTTCCATTTGCCTTTGGTGGGATCTTTCGGTGTCTCAAACCAGGCGACCAGACCGGGTTTGTACCGGGCTGCAATAAAGTCTGGGTCACCATCCCGGTCTACGTCGATGACTTCACCGTGGATGAATTTATGGCCCTTGGTGTCGTCAATAATGTGCTCCTTCCAGTCCGGGGCGATAAAGAGCCGGGTTTTCTGGTCACTGTTACTGATGACATCGATTTTACCGTCACCAGTGAAGTCTGCCGCGACGGCCACATTTGCACGAAACCCCTCGTGGATGACATGCTTCTTCCAGGGTTTTGCCCAAAGTAGGGATGGAAGTGCCAATAGGATTAACGGATTAACTTGAATCGTTTTCATGGAATCAAAAGTGTCTGGAGAATTGAGCTACTTATCCTTCAGGTGTAGAGTGACCCTGCCTTTACGATAGCCTGACGTTCCCGACCTCATCATGTAGTATCCCCGGTAGGCAGGGTTGCTACTATAGACCCAGAAAGTACCGTAGTCCGTCTCTTTCGTTTCACGATTTTTTATTCCCGGGGTTTCAATGCGAAGTTGTTTTGTACCCCAGGGGCCCTTGATCCGGATATCCTTAACCTGCTTTTTGCTCTTTAGGGGAATGTGGTAGGGATGGATTTCGGTGCCATCATCGGAACGGACAGATATATTGTAATTCGCAAACTTGCCCTTGATTTCGTCTGGATTATCATCCGGGCCCGGATTGTAGATGGCCGGCATATGAATCCGACTATGGTACCTGGAAGGGAACTTGATGCCCGGGGGATCCTTGATGCCGCCCTCAACACTCACCTTGTCATCTTCGCAGTCAAACTCCACATCAAAGGCAACATTATCATCGAACTTACCCTTGAGTCTGACTTGGATAGGCCTTTGGGAATGAACGGGTTTGGGGGATTCTTCAATGGAGACAATTTTTCGGTGGCTGTGGCGACCTATGTTTTTCTCCGTGTAATAGCAATGTAGGGCTGCAGTCAGGTGTTTTCCTATTCGTTCCCCCTTATCATCTTTCGGGTAAATTATCAGGGTGCCCTTGGTATTCAGGACCGCATCGTACATTGGTCCTTCATAAATGGAGTTATATCCCTTCCATTTACCATCACTGAAGACGGATAGTCTGTCAGCGGTTGCCTTGGTAACTGCCCCTGTCCCTTGTTCCTTTGCGATCTTTGCAGTATGCCATTTTTTCAGTAGGTCACGATCTGCCTGTTCAAGGAGCCTAAGGGCAATGTTCAAGTCACGCCCGTCCACTGTCTTTAGGTTGACCGTCCCGGCATTTAGATCGATCCCCAAAACGGATGCTTCGATTTGCGATCCTGCCGTGCTGGTCCACTTGCGGGGTTTGCTGAGGTCCTGTGATCCTTTTGTCGGTTTTTTTGTTCCAGTTTTCTTTGTCTCCTTGGCGTCCGGCTTTTCCGGGGTGTTGGCATCATGCCACTTTTTCAGGAGGTCTCGATCCGCCTGTACCAGGAGTTCGATGGCTATATTTAATGCACGACCGTCGGTTGATTTCAGCTTTACGGTGCCGGCCTTGAGGTCAATTCCTTCGACGGAGGCTTCAAGTGTTGTGCCAGCCGTGCTGGTCCAGCTGCGAGGTTTGGAAAGGTCCTCTGCTTTTAGGATGATGGCCAGAAGTAACAGGGTGAATGTGAAGCAGGTGATTCTTTTCATGATAAGAGGATTGATAGGATTCAAGAGCTGGATGTTAATTTGTCGAGCAAGGTTTCTTCGTTGAAGATAAACTATTTCCTTGGATTCCCATTCCACTTTGGTCTTTCTGGTAATCATTTACCAATTATCAGTACCATAACCCAGAAAGGAAAGATACCATGTGTGCACCTGCAATTATTGAACATGTACGTAAACGAATTTCCCGTCGTAATCTCATGAAGGGGATCGGGGTTTCCGGTGCTGTCGCTGCCGGTGGTTGTATGACCGCAACATCCACAGGAGGTAGTGGAGATGCCAGGTTGCCGGATGAGGTTTCGTTTTCCCGTGTGGTAGATCTAAGCCATACCCTTCACCCGGATTTTCCCGCCTGGTTCACCGCCGGTCAGGAAATGACAAGCCGGGGCAAGCGAACCTTTATTCCGCCGGCCATTGTGGAGGTGAAGCCGGTTTTTGAGTGGGAGCATGAAAAGGTCAATCTCAACCAAGTAACCTATTGGGAACATGTGGGCACCCACAT
>JABJCN010000031.1 GCA_018668635.1 Opitutia bacterium | reverse complement strand
GGCTTCGTTGGCTCAAGACTGGCAGGTGTTGAAGGAGTGCTTTTAAGAAGATCAAAGTTGGGCTTCGTTGGCTCAAGACTGGCAGGTGTTGAAGGAGTGCTTTTAAGAAGATCAAAGTTGGGCTTCGTTGGCTCAATTATACCAACCGATGGCGGTATTGTCTGCTTTACTACTGCAATATTAGTTTTTACATCTTTGATTGGTATTGCCTTGGCGACTGATTTTGGTGAAGCCACTTTTACTAAGGTATTTTTAATCAGATCAAATTTAACAGGAGTGCTAGATTCTATATTTTCAATCGGCTCAATATGCTGCAGAGGAGGCGGAGTTTCATTAAGCAGAGAGTCAAACTTATCCGGTTTTGATTGGGAGGCATTCGATGGGTTCACCTTCTTGGGTGAAGGGGTTACAATCTCGTCTTTTTTTGTATTCTGGGCGTTGGGCCGACTTTGCTCGTCAAATATGCTTATGCTTGCGAGTGGACGCCTTGTCGGTCTTTTTGCTGGGGGCAAGACTTGAGGGGTGTTCAGCTTGTCTATATATTGCTTCTCGTAGTGGGCATTTAATTTTTCGATCTGTTTCTCTAGCCTGAAATATTCCTCCTCCTTTTGGTCAAGCCTAGCCATCAGCTTTTCATTTTCTTCCTGAAGTAACTTTGCCTGGGAGTTATTTTCAGGTTGTTGAATTTTGGTCGGTATCAAGTTTCCCGTGGATTGAAATTCCTTAATTTGCTTCTCCAGCGCATTTATTTGGTTTTGCTTTTCCATCAGAAGCTGGATGGATTTTTGAGTGTTTGCTGGAGTCGTTACTGAATTTTTGGTGCGAATATTTGTGATGTCCTGCTGTAACTCTCTTATTTGATCCTTAAGCACTTGGTTTTCGAGTTCCAGCCCGATAAATACTTCGGACTGTTCCTTTAATTCCTTTTTAAGCAGATCCTCATTTGTTTTTGGAACTGCGTTCTCAAGAAGTGCCAGTTTTTCTTCAGCAATAGCGGCTATATCCTTATCTGCAGCTACTACGATCGACCCACTGGTAAGCATAGATACTAAAGCTAGCATCGGGTACTGCTTTAAGCTAGGCCTTACCGCTTTGTTGCAAAACTTGGCGGCAGGAATATCCTCAAGAGTATTGGGGGTCATTGGGGAAATTTGAAAGATTAATTTGGGGAATTGTGTTGTTATAAAGTCTAGATCATATGGAAAAGTCAAATCAATCGGGGAATCCTGTTCGATATTCTCACGTTTAATTCACCAAATTTTGAATCATGGTTCACAGCCGCCACGCCTTTGTTCGCCAATCTTTTTCAGTTTACAAATTGGGCTTGATGCATAGTTTTGAGCGCTTTTTTATTATATTCCTCGATCCTGCAAGAGGGTCATGCCTTTAACAAATGAGCGACACCTTGGACAGTAACACCTTGAAACTGGACGAGAAGGAAAACCAGTACTTGAAGGCCACGGTTCAGGCCTTACGCGAAAAGCTGGACCGGATGCAGGTACAGCAGGAGGAGGATGTCCAAACGGCCACCGCCTCGTCCCAAGGTGAAGTCCGACAGTTACGGGAGTCAGTTCAGGCCCTTCGGGATGAATTGGAGCAGGTTCGTGCTAATCATTCTGATGAGTTGCAGTCTGCGATTGCACTAGCAAATGATGAAGTAGGCCAACTAAAATCCACGGTTGGAACCTTGCGGGAAGAGCTCGAGAAATCTCGTGCCAGTAAGGATGATGCAATTCAGCGCGCCGTGGCAACTGCAGAGGACGAGAGCAAGCAACTTAAAGGCACAGTAAATTCCATACGCGAGGAGTTGGAAGGGGTTCAAGGTCGCCATCAGGATGACTTGCAGAAATCGACTGCTGCAGCTCTTGCCGAGAACCAGCAACTTCAGGGCTCCGTAAATGCTCTTCGTGATCAGTTGGAAAAAGCCCGTGTCGGTCAGGATGATGCAATTCAGCGTGCAGTCTCCTCCTCGGAGGATGAGAACAAGCAGCTTAAAGGAACTGTCAACTCTCTCCGTTATGAGATGGAAAGCTCTCAACTTGAGCATCAAGAGGCCATGCAGAAGGCCAGCTCCCTAGCTAATGACGAGAACCGCCAGCTCAAGGAAACCGTAAATTCATTACGTCAGGAGCTAGAGAAATCACGTATGGGAGTGGATGAACGCGTTCAACGGGCGGTGGCTTCGGCCGAGGACGAGGGTAAGCAATTGAAGGGAACGGTCAATTCCCTGCGAGAGGAATTGGAGGTGATTCAAGTTGGACACCAGGAAGCCATGCAGAAGGCCAGTTCGTTGGCTAACGATGAGAATAAACAATTGAAGGGGACGGTTAATTCCCTGCGTGTGGAACTGGAAAAGACCCGCATGGGTAAAGAGGAAAGTATCCAGCGTGCGGTTGCAGTTGCTGAAGACGAGAGCAAGCAGCTCAAAGATACCGTTTCTTCACTTCGCCAAGAGCTGGAGAGCATTCAGGGGCGTCATGAGGATGCCCTTCAGCGTGCAGTTGCCTCTGCCAATGCAGAGAATCAACAGCTCCGTGAGTCCGTCAATGCCCTTCGAGATGAACTCGAAAAGACCCGCGTGGGTCAGGAAGAGCGGATTCAGCGTGCGGTTGCGGTTGCGGAGGACGAGAATCGGCAACTCAAGGAAACCGTCAACTCCCTTCGAGCGGAATTGGACGTGAATCAGGCTGAGGCCGAGGACCGGATGCAAAAGGCCGTTTCACTCTTTAACGATGAGCTTCAACAACTCAAGGGCACTGTGAACACCCTTCGTGAACAGCTGGAAAAAACACGTGTCGGACAAGAGGAGCGCATTCAGCGTGCCGTGGCAGTTGCCGAGGATGAGAATCGTCAGCTCAAGGATACCACCAATTCGCTGCGAGAAGAACTGGAGAATATCGTAGAGCGACATCAGGATGATTTACAGAAGGCCTCCTCCATCGCCAATAATGAAAACCAACAGCTCAAGGGATCGGTTAATTCACTGCGAGAAGAACTGGAGAAGACCCGAATTGGACAGGAGGAACGTATCCAGCGTGCCGTTGCAGTTGCCGAGGATGAGGGCAAGCAACTGAAGAGCACGGTTAACTCCCTTCGTGAAGAATTGGAACGCTCTGATATTGGGTATCAGGAGGCTATACAGAAAGCTGTTTCTATTGAGCAGGACGAGAACCGCCAGCTCAAAGGTACCGTGAGTTCTTTACGAGAAGAACTGGAGAAGACCCGAATTGGACAGGAGGAGCGCATCCAGCGTGCTGTAGCGACTACAGAGGATGAATCCAAGCAACTCAAGTCCACTGTAGATTCATTGCGTGAAGAATTGGAACGCTCTGATATTGGGTATCAGGAGGCTATACAGAAAGCTGTTTCTATTGAGCAGGACGAGAACCTTCAGCTCAAGGGGACGGTCGGTTCTCTGCGTCAGGAACTTGAAAAAACCAAGATTGGTAATGAAGAGCGAGTCCAGCGCGCTGTTGCCACTGCGGAAGACGAAGTAAAGCAGCTAAAGAAAACCGTCAACAGCCTTCGTGATGAACTGGAGAAACTCCATTCAGCCCAGGATCAGGCGCTCCAGAAGGTTACCGCATCTGCCAATGATGAATCCATGCAATTAAAGGAAACCATTAACACCGTGCGCGATCAACTGGAGCGCACACGAATTGGCCAAGAAGAGCGGGTTCAGAAGGCGGTTTCCGCCTCCGAAAGTGAAAACAAGGAACTTAAAAAGGCGGTCAATTCCTTGCGGGAAACCCTTGAAAAAGGTCAGGCGAATCAGGGTGATGCCGTACAAAAAGCGCTTTCGTCAGCGAATAATGAAATTCGCCAATTGCGGGGAACCTTGAGCTCCCTTCGCGATAAGATGGAGAAAAAGGTTGTGATTTTTGAAGAGAAACTCCAAAAGGAAACTCAAATCAAGCAAAGAGAAAACGAGCATCTACAGGATATTGTCACCAACCTGAGGGAAGAACTCGAAAAAAAGGACCCAGTCAATGAAAACGCCGGCAAACGAAAACGGAGCAACCGGAGAAAGCGCTCGTGAACGCCTGTCCAAATCGGATAAGCATTCTCGTATTCTTCTGGAGGTCACCAATAGGCTTTCGGTAGCGAAGAACTTGGACGAGGCTCTCGCCGTCCTTGTTGAAATTACCACTCACTACATTAAAGCTGAACGTGGTACTGTATTTATCAACGACAAGACTACCGGCGAGCTTTATTCCCGAATTGCACAGGGCAACCTGAAACGGGAAATTCGCATCCTAAATACGAAGGGTGTAGCTGGTTGGGTCTTCTCCAATAATCAGGGTGCCATCATCACGGATGCCTACAAGGACCCCCGCTTCAACAAAGCAGTTGATGTTCGTACCGGATTCCGCACCAAGAGCATCCTTTGTGCTCCCTTGCGAAGCATGTCCGGCGAGCTTATCGGTGTAGCCCAATTGCTCAACAAGACTGATGGTCATTTTGACCAGGAGAATCTTGACCTTCTTGAAGCAATGACAGAGCAGGCTGCTATTGTTATTCAGGGCAACATTATGATTGAGCAGATCGAGGCTGCCCGTCATCAGGAACTGGAGTTCCTTGATGTGGTCTCGCAAGTATCCTCGGAACTGGAGCTTGGTCCCTTGCTGGGCAAGATTATCCGGACCATTTCCACTATGCTCGATTCTGAGCGCGCTACACTTTTTATCAACGACGAGAAGACCAATGAGCTTTACACCGAGGTTGGCGAGGGACTGGGCAAGAATATCATTCGATTTCCCAATGATGTTGGCATCGCTGGAACCGTTTTCAAGACAGGCAAACCTCTAAATATTCCCCACGCCTACGCCGATCTGCGGTTCAATCCATCCTTTGATCGCTCCACAGGGTACTTTACCCGTTCCATTCTCTGTATGCCGGTCATTAGTAAAGAGGGTAAGTCAATTGGTGTCTCCCAGGTCCTCAACAAGCGTGGTGGGGCCTTTACCAAGGAGGATGAGAAACGCTTGGGTGCATTTACGTCTCAAATCTCCATGGGTATTGAGAATGCGAAACTTTTCGATGAGGTGCAGAATGCCATGAAATACACCCAGAGTATGCTTTCAAGCATGCATGATGGAGTTGTCACTTTTGACGAAAAAGGCCGTGTTAAAACAATCAATCCATCCGGACTTCGCATCCTTCAGTTTGATCGTGAGGAGTTTATCCTTAAGAAACCCATAGAGGAGCTTTTCATTGATGAAAATTTGTGGATGCAGGAAAAGCTTACTGATGTTGATGAAGCCCAGGACATCCTTGATGCCGAGCTGATTGTTTCCGGAGAAAAAGTTTCTGTAAATATCAACATTCTTCCTCTTCAAGGAGAAAAAGAGACCCCGAAAGGCAAAGAGAAGTTCAACATGGGCACCATGCTCATGCTTGAAGATATCAGTTCAGAAAAACGCATGAAGTCAACTATGTCCCGCTACATGGACCCTGATCTCGCGGAACAGTTGATGGGTGATGGAGACGAAGAAATACTTGGCGGCAAGCAATCCGTGGCCTCCGTTCTTTTCTCCGACGTCCGTAGCTTCACTACCATTACCGAGGAGCTTGGGGCCCAGGGAACAGTCAAGCTTCTCAATGAATATTTCACCATCATGGTCGATTGTATTACCAATGAGGGTGGTATGCTCGACAAGTTTATCGGTGATGCCATGATGTGCATATTTGGAACCCCTGTCTCACACGACGATGACCCCGATCGTGCCGTTCGTGCCGCTATTGATATGATGGTTCAACTCAATATCTTGAACCTTAAGCGCGCCAAGGATGGCAAGATGCCTATTGACCATGGGATGGGTGTCAATACTGACAACGTTGTATCTGGAAACATTGGTTCACCAAAGCGCATGGATTACACTGTCATCGGTGATGGCGTGAATTTGGCAGCCCGCATCGAGAGCGCCTGCAAACAGTATGGTGCACACATTCTCATCTCTGAGTTCACCCACAAGGCAGTCAAGGCCACATACCGTACTCGAGAAGTTGATTTGGTCATAGTCAAGGGCAAGACAGAGCCTGTTAGCGTGTTTGAGGTTCTTGATTACCATAATGATGAATCCTTTCCAAATCTAGTGGAGACTCTCCAGACCTTCAATGATGGCATACGCTGCTACCGCAAGGCGGAGTGGGACAAGGGCCTCAAACTCTTTAACGATTGCCTCAAGCTCAACCCGGAAGACAAGGCAGCCAGTCTCTATATTGACCGTTGCAACCATCTTAAGGCCAATCAACCAAAAGGGCAGTGGGATGGCGTCTGGGTCATGACCTCCAAGTAAATTCTATCTAGCCTTATTTCTCTACTACCATTCCTAATGGCCACAAAGAAAACCAACGCCAAGCGCCAAGGTGCGCCAAGGAAAACAGTCAAATTACAGAAGGTTTCCTCAAGGCGATCACGCGCCAACGGCTCTAAGGCAGCCAACAAGGCTCCCAAGGGGGCCGACGAGCGTACAGCACTTATGGTGGCAAGAAAACACCTGGAAAAAGCCATCGAACTGCATCCCGATTATGCCGAGGCTCATTTCAATCTCGCTGTCCTTCTTGCAAAGCTGGAGGATCATGCCCCTGCCCAGCTTCACTTCGAGACTGCGATTAAGGTAAACCCGGATTATGCTCAAGCCAATTGCCAACTGGCCAAGCTTTTCGTAAAGACCGGAGACCATGAAGGCGCCAAGAAGCATTTTTCACAGGCGCTTGACCTTGATCCCAATCTTGCTGAGGCCTACTATCATTTTGCCCTTTTATTGGTTGAGCTAGGAGATATTGAGGAGGCCAAAAATCACTTGGAGAAAGCCAGTGAGATTGACCAGAACTTCGCTCAAGCCTATTACCATAAGGCTCGTATTCTACGTCATCCCGAGGATTTCGTGGATGCCGGGAAAAACTACGAGATTGCAATCGATATCCGCCCGGACTACGTGGATGCCCACTATTATTACGCTAAGCTGATGGCCGGAGGCAAGACCGTGGACAAGGAGGGCATACCGGCAATTCGTCGCGACATAGATGTCGCTGCTGAACACTTTCGCTCAGTCATTGAGATTGACCCCAAGTTCCCCAAGGCATACTACAATCTGGCCCGTATCCTCCATGAACAGGGCAAGGCCGCTCTGGCCAGGAAAAATCTGGAAATTGCCATCGATCTTGATACGGCATATTCCAAGGCTCACTTTCTCCTCGCATTGGTCCATGCTCAAGGGACTGCTGTTCGCAAGGCGGAGAAACATTATCTTTTATCTATTCAGCATCACGAGGAAAATCCTGAAGCCTATTTTCACTACGGTCTTCTCCTTGCAAACAGGGGTGACCGCAAGGATGCCCGAGCCAATTTCATCCTTGCCATCAAGTATGCACCAGAGCATGCGAAGGCACATTATCACTTGGCTCGTACCTTAGTTGTGCTTGGCAAGCCGGAAAAGGCGCGTGATCATTTTCTTAAATCTGTGGACTTTGACAGTGATTTTGCGCCAGCCTATTATTATCTGGCCCATACCATGGAGGGCCTACATTTGCTGAATGAGGCCAAGGTTTATTTCGAAAAGGCCACTCAGGTCGACCAGAACTATGTCCAAGCCTATTACCACCTTGGGCGGACCCTAAATGCCCCCGGCGAATTTGACCTTTCCCGCCGCAACTACGAGACTGCTGCGGAAATTGACCCTGATTATGCTGATGTACACTATGGACTGGGCAAGCTCTTGAGCGGTGGTCATAAGATCACGAATGATGGTACCCTTGTCCGTGATCCTAATCATGATAATGCCATAAAGCATTACAATCGTGCTATTGAGCTGGATTCGAACCATGCCAAGGCCCACTTTCACCTTGCCCATCTGCTTCATGAAATGGAGCAGCTTTCCAATGCCCGC
>JABJCN010000206.1 GCA_018668635.1 Opitutia bacterium | reverse complement strand
GAAAAGAAACTGGATTGGAACTATGAACACGATCTTACCGTTCACCATACTCTTCTTCGCATCTGTGGAATGGCCTGATTTGAGGGAAGTCCTTGATTCTGAAATCATGAACCTTTAAAGTTTAGGACTTCAGAATGTACAGAAAACCTATTAATTCTTAAATCTACAGGCTGAAAGTTCCATATGAAGAATTTACTCACCATTATTATCTTTATTTCGGTAGTTTTTTCTACTAAAGTTGACGCCTCCAAGCCCAATATTATTTTGATCCTTGCGGATGACATGGGCCCGGGCGAACCCAGTCATGCTGGGGGTCTCATCCCGACACCCGCGTTGGATCGAATGGCAAAGGAAGGCATGATGTTCACCGATGCACACACCACCTCATCGGTTTGCACTCCAACGCGCTATGGTATTCTCACCGGCCGTTACAATTGGCGAAGCAGGCTAAAGAGTGGTGTATTGTTCAATCCGACGGACAAGGCCCTGATGGATCCTGAGCGTCTCAATATGGCGAATTTCCTTCAAGGTTCAGGTTACCATACCGCATGTATCGGCAAATGGCATCTCGGGGCGGACTGGGAGAAATTACCCAAAAATGCGAATGCAGACAAAAGTAAACGGGGAGCTTCCTGGCAGGTCGACTATTCCAAACCATTTAGGAACGGTCCCGTGGACGTCGGGTTTGATGAGGCATTTTTCATTCTCTCGTCCCTCGACATGGCTCCTTATGTTTACCTGAAGAACGATCGGGCCATGGTGATCCCCACGGTGAATAAGGGATTTCCACACAACGAGTATAACAAGTACCAGCGCATCGGTGCTGCTGCGGCAGACTTTGAGGCCAGCGACTGCCTGGCCGACTGGGCATCTGAGTCGAGAGACTATATCAAGAGTCGTGCCATGGATAAGAAAAAACCGTTTTTCCTCTACCTGCCATTGACCTCACCCCACACCCCGATCACACCGGGCCCCAAATTCAAGGGTAAATATCCCCAATACAGTTGGTACGCTGATTTCATGGCCGAGACTGACTGGGTGGTTGCACAGGTGCTGGAGCAACTTAAGCAGTCAAGTGTCGATGACAATACGCTTGTGATATTTACATCGGATAACGGCTTCGCACCCTACGTTAAGATTCCCAAGATGATCAATGCGGGATATCGACCGTCCGGAGCCTGGCGTGGGGCCAAGGCCACCATCTACGAGGGCGGACATCGTGTCCCTTTCCTTGTGCGTTGGCCGGGTCAGGTAAAAGCTGGCAGCAAGTGTGATGTCACCATTTGTACCACAGATTTTTTCGCCACTTTTGCCGAGTTGCTCGGCATGGAAGACCAAATCCCCGACAACGCCGCGGAGGACTCTTTTTCCTTCTTGTCTTCCTTGAAAGGATCCAGAGAACGGATTCGCCCTTTCACCATTCATCATTCCATCTCCGGGGTTTTCGCCATCCGCAGGGGAGACTGGAAGTTGATCCTGAATAAAGGTTCCGGAGGAGGATGGGGTGGGGCATGGGAGAAGACAAGGACCACCGCCAAGCTAGTTCAATTGTACAACCTAAAGGATGATCCTGGCGAAACCATGAATCTGGAGGAGGTTCACCCTGATGTCGTAAAAGAACTCGTTGACGAGTTGGCCAAAGCTTTCCGAGACGGACGCACCACCCCCGGCGAAAAGCAAAGCAACGAGGGTTGGCCCTATCGTGACGGAACCATTCTGGCAAAATTTCCCCAGCTCAAGGAGAAATAATGGAAGGGCTTGCATTTACCTGGCTGTTATTTGTGATCTATAATTTATAAGGTTCCTCTATGAAACGTTACATCATTTTTCCATTCCTGTTCTTTGTTTTAATTTCCTCCCAAGCCGAGGTCGACATCGAAGCTCTCCCCAAGGTGGAGGAAGGCTTCGCAATAAATTTCTTTGTACGGGAACCTCACATCATCAATCCATCGGCCCTTTGTTTTGACAGGTTTGGCCGGTTGTATGTCGGAGCAGGTCCTCAGTATCGCCACCCAAAGGAAGATTCGCCAACAGATTATATCAAAATCCTTATTGATAATGATGACGATGGTGTGGCTGAGACGGTGAAAACCTTTGCCGAGGGATTGAATTCCGTCCAGGCGATGGCGTGGAAAGGGAATGAACTCTGGGTTGCGAATTCCCCTGAGTTGACGGTGTTACGTGACACAGACGGCGATGATGTCGCTGACGAATACCAAGTGATCTACACTGGATTGAATAATCTACGGCACGGGCTACATGGATTAAACTGGGGGCCCGATGGTTGGCTCTACATGAGCATTGGCAATACATGGATCAAGCCACATGCACCCAAACCATTTCGTGACCTGCAGGGACTCAAGTCCGATGACAAGACAAAGTATCCATTAACAAGGGTTTACACGAAGGAAACCTATCCCAAAAGCTACCATCCGATGAACAAGAGGGAAATGGAGGGGGGGATTTTCCGCTGTCGCCCTGGTGGACATGATCTCGAGTTATTCGCCCGAGGTATGCGAAATCCTTGGGATCTGTGCATGGATAGTGGTTTCAACTGGCTTGCAACCGACAACGACCCGGGGCGTCCTGGTGAACGCATTTTCATGCCGATTCGTCATGGCCATTATTCCATGCGACACCCGTGGAAGTTTGATTGGATGGGCAAGCATTTGGCTGTTGCGCCTTCCTCTGATCTGTTTCCCAGTGTGAGTGGTTCCGGCACAGGAGTGGCTTTCTATAGCGCCGAGCACTTCCCTGGGAAATACCGAGACCGCTATCTAATCGCCGATTGGACCAACAACTGCATTTTTCTCTACAATCCCAAGTGGGAAGGTTCATTACAGGTACCTGCTGAGACCAAGCGGAAGATTGTTGATGGTGGAGCGACCCGGGGAGGAGACTTGGGCTACAAGGGAGGAAAAGGGCGGTCCCTTTTTCGCCCTACTGATATTGAGATCGGGCCCGATGGTGCACTCTACATTGCAGGATGGGGATCAGTCTATGGTACTCGTTATGTTCCCAAGGACAAATGGACCCCTGAAGAAAACGCGAACTATCAGGGGCGGGTGTTCCGACTGATTCACAAGCATTCACCATTGGTTCCAAGGGCAAAGTGGGATACTGCAAAGCGAAGGAAGAAAATCAAGGACTGGAGTTTTCAGGACCTGATGGCTGACCTTGGATCCAACGTCCACGTCTTTCGGGTACATGCCCAGGATGAACTTATCCGACGTGGGGATGCAGTTAGGCGAGATCTTGTCGTTGCAATTCAATCTGGCACGCTCACTGAAACGCAGGCCACTTGGGCGATATGGGCTATCGGACATATCGATAAAGTCGGTGAAAATGACAATATGCAGATACAGAAGTTTGCCAGTATGGAAGGCCTTGCATCGAAGGATACCTCAGACTCAACATTCAAGGGCTACAAGCTTAACATTCGGATACAAGCCACGCGTATCCTTGGTGAGAACGAGGTATCTGCTGCGGTTCCATTCTTGATCCGGCAGCTCGCCGATAACGAACCACGCATTCGTAAGGCGGCGATGGGTTCGCTCGACCGCATCGGTTGGGGGAAACATAGTGAGGCAATCCTTGACGCTGTTGCCCTGGAGTCCGACCGGGTGGCTTACTATACCAACTGGCAAGTCATGCGTCGCCAACTTCCTGAGGCGAAGCGCCGGCAATTGCTTGAGGACGAGCGTATCGGCATTCGTCGGATGGCTGTGCTTGGCCTTATGGAAGAGGGGGATCGTGATCTTCAGCGACGGGAAGGCGAGTTTCTCGGCGGGGGAATCGCCGAGGGTGGTGATCCATCTAAAAGTTTGACGATCTCCGTGAGCGAGGTGAACTTTCGCGAGTCCTCACGTGTGCGCTTTACCGCGGCAACGCCCGGGGATATTTATTATACGCTTGATGGTGACGAGCCCACGGTGAAAGCCACAAAAGCGAATGGAGAATTCAAGGTTTCAAGTGACGTTACTGTGAAGGCGGCTGTTTTCAAGGGAGACCAACGGGTGTCAGGGATCGAATCATTGACACTTCACAAGATCACTGACTCTGAATGGCTGGATAGACTGTTCGTTCGCGACATTGGTGGCAAGGGTTCTGCGAAATCCTATCAAGCAAAACTCGAAGGCCTTCAGCGTGGAACCCTCGTGTATGCCGACCGGAACTACACCTTTACCCAGATTCCCGAGGTTCTTGCCGGTGCTACCCACATCCGCACCTACAATGATGACAAGAGTGGGACAGAGCAGGATTTTCTGCACTTCAACATCAATTTGCCCGCCACTCTCTACCTTGCTTATGATGGTCGCGCCACCCCGCCGAAGGCGCTAGTGGAAGGCATGGAAAAAACCGACATGGTAATACGCATGAGCAATAGTGAATCTTTCCTTGTCTACCGTAGCAATGTGAACGCCGGGAAGGTTTCGCTTGGTGGCAATAAACTCGGTGGGTCCGGTGGGGAATCGATGTATCAGGTCTTCCTTGCCAAGTCCGACCTCCGTAAGATTAATGTCGCTGATGCTACAGGAGCAATGGCCAAGGCTGACCTCAAGCATGGAGAAGAAATTTTCTTTGGACGAGGCACCTGCTTCGCCTGCCACAAAGTCCATGGAAAGGGTATGGTGCTGGGACCGGACCTTGTTGGAATCAATAAACGGCAGGACCTTAACTACGTCATAAAATCCATCATTGAACCGGATGCCTACATTGTGGAGGGCTTCCAGCAGACCAGTCTCAAGTTGAAGGACGGTCGTGAACTTTTTGGCATGATTCAGGAAGAAACAGTCCAGGTCGTGAAGATTTATCTTCCCACCGGCAAACAGGTGGTGGTGCAAGCCAAGGAGATCGTAAAGCGTTCTGATGCCAAGCACTCCGGTATGCCTGCGAGTTTCGCATACACCTTAAGTGCCCAGGATACCGCCGACCTCGCAGCTTGGATCATGTCATTGAAATAAGCTTTGCAGGGTCCAGTCTTAATCAGGGCCTACTTCTTTCGAGAGGTTGAGAGAAGTCCGTCCCCGAGTTCCTCGCG
>JABJCN010000162.1 GCA_018668635.1 Opitutia bacterium | reverse complement strand
GGACTGCTATTCTACATCTACGGAGTAATGGCTGTTTTTCTCTACAGCGAAAATGACCCCATCCACTTCAAGGACCTGCCTCTTTCCATGTTATCCCTCTACCGCGTTGCGACCCTGGAAGACTGGACGGACATTATGTATATCAACATGTATGGGTCTGACAACTATGGATATGAAGGAATTGATATTGCACGTGTTTCTAGTTCCTCTCCAGTTGGTGCAGCCATATTCTTTTCTTCATTTGTCTTCATCGGAACAATGATCGTACTCAACCTAGTCATCGGGGTAATCATGAACAGCATGGAGGAGATGCGGAGTGAGATGGAGACTGAAAAATTGATGCGCTTAAGCGCAGAAGACGGAATGGAAAAGGAACTACAGGAAATCCATAAACGACTTGAAGACATCAAAAAAAGCCTTGCCATTCTGGGCCGTCAGGTGAAGTGATTGCTGTCCTGCTCAAAGAATATTGTACCACTCGCATCATGTCAGAAAACCCGCTCAAGGAATCCATTAATCAGGAGAAAAAGGAGTTCTCCACGCTTCTAACGCTTAGTATCATTTATGCGATTGGAACAGTGGTAGTAGTTGGTGCGGCAATAATCGTTACCAGTAATATCGTCAACTAGTCCATGGACGAGCACACCACGCCTCCCACGCCAGATGCAATTGAGGCTGCCATAGGCAACCTTGTGGAAGATATTGCCAACCGCCACAACCAAACGGAAAGCCTTGCCATCATCGGCATTGCAAATGGCGGAATTGCACTGGCACAAAGCTTAAGGAAACGCATCGGCGAGAAACTCGGTTGTAAAATTCCAACGGGCTCAGTTGACATTGCCTTTCATCGGGATGATATTGCAAGAAATCCAATTCCAAAGATCTCAAGCCCAACGGATATTCCAGTTGAAGTAGATGGGGCAGATATTATTCTCGTAGATGATGTCATCTATACTGGTCGTAGTGTGAGAGCCGCCATCAACGAGCTCTTCGACATCGGTCGTCCCAACCGTATCGAACTGGCTGTCCTTTATGACCGAGGGGGACGAAAACTACCCATGAGACCCGACTATTGCGCCTTTGTTCGCAAACACACTGATGATCACCAAGTCGAGATCACACTCGACCCTGAAAACCCGCAAAACCACGCCATCACTGTTTCTTAATCGATGAAGTTCAACAGCAAATGGACACGGCAACACCTCATCGGGATTGAGGAGCTATCGCGAGAAGAAATCAACATCATCTTGGCCACAGCAGCTTCCTTCAAGCAGACCATGCAGCGAAGTAATAAAAAATTACCCACACTGCGGGGCCGTTCAATTGTAAACTTCTTTATGGAACCCAGCACACGAACCCGCATGGCATTTGAAGTCGCCGCAGGGAACCTAAGTGCCGATGTGATAACCATTACCGGCAATGCTTCCAGCTTGGTCAAAGGCGAAACCATCCGTGATACCGCAGCCAATATCAAGGCCCTCAATGCTGATATGATTATCATGCGGCACTCCAGTGCCGGCGCCCCCAAGTACCTCAGTCGTGTTGTTGACCTTCCTATTATCAACGCTGGGGATGGCGCCCACGAACACCCCACCCAAGCCCTGCTCGACTGTTACACCCTCCAAGAAAACCTCAAGAATATTGAAGGACGGAAGATCACGATACTCGGGGATATTCTTTTTAGCAGAGTCGCTCGTTCCAATATCTGGGCTCTCAAGAAACTGGGAGCACAAGTTACTGTCGCGGGTCCGGCCACCCTGGTGCCAAAAGAATTTACCCAGTTTGGGGTCGAGGTTTGCCACGACTTACGAAAAGCCCTTGAGGACGCCGATGCAGTCATGCTTCTTCGAATCCAGCACGAACGCCAGAACGCTACCCACTTCCCATCCATCGGTGAATATACCCGCATGTTTGGACTTAACAAGGAACGAGCCTCTTGGCTCAAGCCGGATGCCATCATTATGCATCCGGGACCTATCAACCGAGGCGTGGAGATCGACTCACAGCTTGCGGACTCCGATCGCTCCGTAATCCTCCAACAAGTGACCAACGGCATTGCAGTCCGCATGGCAGTCATCTATCTTTGTATGAACGCCAGCCTGCAATCAATAAAGTAAGGCTTTCATTATGAGCAATCTCAGGATTATAGGCGGAAGAGTCATCGACCCGGTTAACAACATAGACGAAGTCCGCGATCTATACTGCATTAATGGGAAAATTGCCGCCTCACCAAGTGATGAACAAAAAGCCGAGGCCGAAACCATCGATGCAACAGGCCTAATCGTATGCCCTGGATTGGTGGACATCCATGTACACTTTCGTGAACCGGGGCAGACCCACAAGGAAGATATCTACACGGGCACCCGAGCGGCTGCCGCAGGAGGCTTCACAACTTGCGTTTGCATGCCCAACACATCTCCCGTATGTGACAATGCAGGGACCATTCAACTGATACAGGATTCTATTAGCCGAAACGGCCTTATCAACGTACATCCGACTGGCTGTATCACCTTGGGAATGGAGGGGAAGAAACTTGCCCCTATAGGATCTCTGAAAAATGCAGGAGCCATTGCCATCACTGACGATGGCAAATGTGTTCAGGACAACCAGTTGATGCGCAAGGCGTTGGAATACTGCAAAATGTTTGACCTTTGTGTCATGGATCACTGTCAGGACGACAGTCTAACCAGAGATGCAGTAATGAATGAAGGAGAAGTCTCGGTACGACTTGGGCTCACCGGCTGGCCGTCTGCAGCAGAAGATCTCATTGTCTCCCGAAATATCATTCTTTCTCGTATCACGGGAGCCCACATCCATATGCAACACATCAGCTCAGCAGACTCCGTTGAGCTTCTCCGGCAGGCCAAAAAAGAAGGTGTTAACGTCACCGGTGAAGCCATGCCCCATCACATGGCCCTAACAGATGAATGCCTGTCCGATTATGATTCCAATTTTAAAATGAATCCACCCCTGCGCACGGAGACTGATCGCCTTGCCGTCATACAAGGACTCCTTGATGGTGCACTTGATATTATTGCGACTGACCACGCCCCTCACACAGATTATGAAAAAGATGTGGAACTGGATCAGGCACCTTTTGGAATTATCGGCCTTGAAACATGCCTGGCAATCTGCCTTCAGGTTCTCCACCGTAGCCAAAAGGCAAATCTTTCTCAAATCATTGCTTGGTTGACACACAAACCAGCAGCAATCCTTGGCCTTGAGGCAGGCACACTGGGTGAAGGAACCAACGCTGATATCTGTATATTTGACCCAAATGAAACTTGGGAAGTCTCTCATGAGACCCTACATGGACGATCTAGTAACTCACCTTGGCTCGGGAAGAAACTGCAAGGTAGGGTTTATATGACAATCGTGGGTGGGCGAAAAGTATTGGAGAACAATATAATTCTCGAAAAATAGAAAGGCCAGGGTATCAAATTCCTACCGCGTGCTTGGGAGCGATCCGACCATTGCCACGCTTGAGAACCACGACTCCCTACTGAAACCAGCGATCATGCTTGCCGCCCTCTTCAACGAGCCACCAAACTTCTATGTCTTTATAGGGTTCAGTCTCTTCTGTGGCACCAGTATTTTCCTATGGGTCAGCAGATTGCCGAAAGCACCCGTTCTTGCACCGAGACCTTGGGGGCTTAATATATCCTGGGTAGACTTTGGCCTTTTTCTTAGCACCTGTTTTCTCGGCGTATTACTCGCTCAAATCTGTCTAAGTTTAATCTACAAGGCGCTCGAGCCAGATGAATTCGCAAAGGCCATACTTGCCACCATTGGGATGCAAGGGGCCATACTGGTATCTATTTTAATCCTTCGAAATAGATACCCAAAACTATTTGGTGAAAGCCTGAGCCGACCAGACGGAGTTAGAGCTATAAATACAATACCCTTTAGCATATCTGCTTTCATTAAATTTCTTCCACTGCTTTGGATTGTCACTCTTCTTGCCAATATTTTTCTCTATAAGATCGGGATTAACCCGGAACAACAAAAGCTAGTTGAGATGATGCGGGAAGCCGCGCAGCAACGCCCCATTCAATTTGCCGGGCTCGCCTTCGGGGCCATTATTCTCGCACCCCTCGCAGAAGAAACCTTGTTCCGCGGCTACATCTACCGATTTCTCCGTGCAAAATCAAGCCAGTCCAATGCCGCCATATTCAGCTCGCTCCTTTTTGCACTTATTCATTTCAACCTGACATCCTTCGCCCCACTATTCCTTCTGAGTCTCCTGCTGACCTGGACCTACGAAAAGACTGGCAACCTGCTCACACCAATCCTTTTCCACGCCATCTTTAACGCCCACACTGTAGGGCTTATCCTCATCTCCCCTATCCTCCCGGAACCCAACTTTTAAGTCATGCACCCCTTCGGTCAGGAATCCCCAAATACCGGTATGGCAGGGGAAGAGGAAATACTCCGCCTTATCCAGAAACATCTCGACGACACTTCCCCCCCGCCACCTCAGGGGATCGGGGATGACTGTGCCACTTGGATGCCACCCGCAGGAGAAACTGTTCTTCTGACCACTGACCCCGTCATTTTTGGCAGGCATTTCGATGCATCCCATGAGCCGGAACACGTTGGGGCCAAGCTCCTCAAGCGCAACCTTAGCGACATCGCAGCCATGGGGGGGCATCCTGGTCCTGCCATCCTCGCACTCGCAATGGGACCCGATGTACAACTCGAATGGCTTACCCGCTTTATCGATGGACTTGCCACAACATGTACCACCTACAACATACCGCTCGCAGGTGGAGACATTGCCTCCTCCGAACCGGGAATCTTTATCGCCACCCTCTCACAGACCGGCTCAGCTCCAAATCCTGTCTCCCGAGTGGGCGCTTTAGATGGCTCCTCCATCCTTGTCACGGGGGCTCTTGGAGGCTCACTGATGGGCCACCACCTCCACTTTGAGCCCCGGCTACCCGAGGGCCAATGGCTGGCCATACAGGAGGAGGTCCTTTCGATGACAGATATCAGCGATGGATTGGCCAAGGACCTTCACGGACTCCTGCCTGCCGGGATGCAGGCAATCCTGGATATTGAAAACCTTCCTGTTGACGAAGCTGTTCAAGCAACAGGTGCCAATGCCATCGCACAAGCCCTGTGTGATGGAGAGGATTACGAACTCCTCTTCTCACTTGATCCTCAAACGGACCTTAATGCCTTTCTTGAGGCTTGGCCATTCGACACGAATCTCTGCCCCATCGGCAGCGTTTTCCGAGGTGAACCTGCAGGGATTCTCGTTGATAAAAATACCGGGACCCGCATCCAATACGGAAACGGCTATGAACATTTTAAAACAACTGACTGAAGGCCTGACGACCTATTCGGAGGACGAGACCCTCGCAGCGGCCCAAGCCTTTGCAGAAGTGTTCCCCCCCGACCACACCCTCGCGCTACAAGGTGACCTCGGCGCAGGGAAGACCACCTTCATCAAAGGCATGGCTCAAGCCTGGGGCATTGAAGGCCCCATTCTCAGCCCCACCTATAATCTTTATTTC
>JABJCN010000097.1 GCA_018668635.1 Opitutia bacterium | reverse complement strand
GGTCTGGAACTCCAATCTGCGTCCGGACGAGGCGAAGGCTATTGGCCATGATTATATTTGCTCCACGGTGGTTGCTGCTGCCCTGTACTACGCTGGTGCTGACATGATGGTATCCGCTCGTAAAGGGTGGTTGGACCTCGTTAGTCCAAGACAGGTGGTGACAAGTCATGGCTATCTTCGAGATTTAAAGGCCCCTGTGGTTAAGGATCGGTAACCGACCTTTCGTTATTCTCTCACCCTGTCCTCCCGTGTTACCGTTTTAACGGGAAAATTCTTGGATTAATCTAAAGTCGGTGTTCTTATGGTAGGGGACCCCACGTCACAAATGAATGAATCCTTTTATTATTAATGATTAAGCGCCGGTATTTAAATTTTGCGCTACTTTTTCCAACGGTACTCACCCTTGTTTATTTTCTGATCCTGGATGGTCAGTCAACCTGGATCCAGAACTGTACCTACGGTCTTGGGAAAATCATTCAATTTGGCCTGCCGGCATGGCTTGTATGGCGAATTAACCGAACATCCCTGAGGATTTATAAGCCTGGATTGGTCGGTCTTCTTCCCGGAATTGTTTTTGGTGTATCTGTTTTTTGCCTGATTATTTTGTTCTATCAATACTTCTTGAAACCCAGCCCCGGGATTTTCATTCCTCTCTCCGAACAGATTCAAACCAAAGTGGATGGGTTTCAACTCAACAACCCCTCCGCATATCTGGGGCTCTCCCTCTTTTACTGTCTACTACATTCCGGCATGGAGGAGTATTACTGGCGCTGGTTTATCTTCAGGCGATTGTTGCCTCATACCACATTGGGCAGGGCAATTGTTATTTCTAGCTTGGGATTCATGGCACATCATGTAGTGCTCCTTGGAACCTTCTTTGGGTTCGACAACCCGTTCACTTATCTCTTCTCGGTAGGCGTTGCTCTGGGCGGTGCGGTTTGGGCCGGCCTCTATCATCGCAGTGGTAATATTTATGCACCCTGGCTAAGCCATGCGCTGATTGATGCAGCGATTTTTTGGGTCGGCTACGATATATTGTTTTCAACTCCCTAGGGAGGCCCATCTTCAGGTTGCATCTATGGCCTGGCTGGATTGGTCTTTTTTGCGAATGATTTCTTCCGCTACATGGAACGGGATATGGAACGGAAACGAGTCAGGCGAGAATGCCATTCACCACTTCTCCGGCCACATCTGTCAAGCGAAAGTCCCGGCCGGAGTAGCGGTAGGTAAGTTTCGTGTGGTCAAGTCCGAGTTGGTGGAGGAGAGTTGCGTGGAGATCGTGAACGTGGACGCGGTTTTCGACTGCGTGCATACCCAATTCATCGGTGGCACCGTAGGTCAGTCCACCTTTTATACCGCCTCCGGCAAGGAACATGGAAAACCCGGTGTGGTGATGGTCGCGACCGGCTTTTGCCTTGTCCTTGTTTTTACTGATTTGAGAGTATGGCGTGCGTCCAAATTCGCCTCCCCAGACGACAAGGGTTTCATCGAGTAGTCCGCGGTCTTTAAGGTCACCTAGCAGGGCAGAAGTTGCCTTGTCACTATTGGCGCAGAGGGATCGGTGCTTGTTATTGTTGTTGTCGTGTGTGTCCCAGGGTTGCTTACTATTTTTTTCAACGTAATATGCTTGAACGAAACGTACACCGGCTTCACTCAGGCGCCGGGCGAGCAGGCAGCTTTGCCCGAATTTTGAGGGGCCGTATCGTTCGCGGGTGGCTTCGGTTTCCCGACCAAT
This sequence comes from Opitutia bacterium, assembly GCA_018668635.1. Lineage (GTDB taxonomy): Bacteria > Verrucomicrobiota > Verrucomicrobiia > Opitutales > JABJCN01 > JABJCN01. The sequence goes on along the minus strand of JABJCN010000097.1, from coordinate 3,013 downwards.
ATCGAAGGCCTCCGAGGCCTCCGCCTGCATGGAGTAGGCGAGTTCCATTGCTCGGATTTGAGAATCGAGCTTGGCTTCGTGTTCGCGCTGGGCGAGGTGAATCTTGTTGAGAGCGCCGACCAGGTCGAGTTGTTTTCGCTGGCTGGCGCGGTTGAGATGGGGGTGACGGAGATTGGCGATCAGCTTGTCCACGGCCATGTTGTTGGTGTCAACAGCCGTGGCCTGATGCTCTCCGGGAAGGAATCCGTTGGACCATAACTGGGGTCCAACCACCGGTCGGCCCGCTGAAAGCGCGACATAACTAGGCAGGTTTTGATTCTCGCTGCCGAGACCGTAGGAGACCCAGCTGCCCAGGGAGGGGCGGATGGGCTGGGGATTGCCCGAGTGCATGATTAGGAGGCCGGGTTCGTGATTCGGCTGGTCCGTGTGCATCGAACGGATGACGCAGAGGTCGTCCGCATGCCTGGCGAGGTTGGGAAACAACTCGCTCATGACGACGCCGCTTTGTCCGTGTGCGGAAAAAGCGAAGGGGCTGGGCATGAAGCCGGAGGTTTTCTTTTTGCGGGCCGCCTGTTCCTCGGGGACCCGGCCTTCATGCTTTGCAAGTGCCGGCTTGGGGTCGAAGGTGTCAACATGGGACGGTGCCCCGTTCATGAAGAGAAATATGACGCGCTTGGCTCTTGGAGCAAAGTGAGTGAGAGGGGAGGCCAGCAGGTTCGCTTGTCCCAAGGCTCCCGCAAGGCCTAATGCACCAAAGCCGCCGCCGAGACAAGAGATTGCCTCACGGCGGGTGAATAGTTGCGGCATTTTGGAAGGCGTTTTCATGGGGAATCAGTCGAGCCAAAAAAATTCATTTGTGTTGAGAAGGGCCTGGGTGTAATCGCGCAATTCATTTCCCTCCAGAAAACGGCTGCCCAGGGCCAGTTCTTCTTTCTCCGGGTTTCGGGCGAAGAGAATTTCATAGGCTCGTTTGACGCTCCTCTCCACGTTTAATGGATCTGTATTTTTTCCGATGTGTGCCACAAGGGCTTCCGCCTGTTTGGCTACCAGCGGGTTGTTCATGAGGAAGAGCTTTTGCAGGGGCGTGGTGGTCTCCACCCGGCTAGCGCTGTGGAGGTTGGGATCGGGAAAATCGAAGAGGGCGAGCAGGGGGTCGAGCTGAAGCCTGCTTACATGGGCATACACGGCGCGTCGATTTGACTTCGGGTCGCTGGCCTTAAAGGACCGTCCCCCGATTGATCGGTCCAGGGTGCCGGATGCGGAGTACAGGGCGTCCCTCCACATTTCAATGCTGAGGCGACGACGGTTCATGCGCCAGAGAAGCTTGTTGTCTGGATCTTCAGCTACCTTTGCGGGAAAGGCTTCACTACTTTGACGGTAGGTCGAGGAGAGGATGATCTCACGCACCAGCCACTTGAGAGACCATTTTCCATCCTCCATGAAACGGACGGACAAGTCGTCCAGCAGGTCCGGATGCGTGGGTTTTTCACCCAAGGCGCCGAAGTTACTTGGTGTGGCCACCAGCGGTTGCCCAAAAAGCTCCGCCCAGACACGGTTCACCCACACGCGGGCTGTCAGTGGATTTTCACGACTTACCAGGGCTTCCGCAAGATCCAGCCGGCCACTGGTCTTCGGATCGAATTGCAGACGTTTGCCGTCGCTGGCCAAAACAGTAAGGAACCCGCGGGGCACTTTCTTCCCGGGAGCCTTCACGTCACCACGCTCGTACACGGGAAGATTTCGCATGGACTTGGCTTCCCGAACTATATGGGAGGCATCGGCTGGCTTTTTTGCCTGTTTACCATCCCCTTGCTGCTTTTTATCGAGCGGTTTGTTGAACATTTCCGTACTGGCAAAAACCCCGGCCAGAGCATAATAGTCTTCTGATGGGATGGGGTCGAAAAAGTGGTCATGGCAACGGGAACAGGCCACCGTAAGTCCCAATACGCCGCGGGTGAGTGTGTCCACACGATCCTCCCATTCATCAGCCATGACGGCGAGGTCACCTCTACGATAATATTTGGGTCCAAGTCCCATGAACCCCAGTGCAGGGAACTCTTTCTTTTCATCCGGGAATATCAGGTCGGTGGCGAGTTGCCGGCGCAGGAAATCGTCATAGGGAAGATCCTTGTTGAAGGCGTCGATAACCCAGTCGCGGTACATCCAGGCGTTGGGGTAGGTGAGTGAGGCGTTGTCGCCGACGATGTGGGCCTGGTCTTCTGCGAAACGTGCTACGTCAAGCCACAGGCGGGCCCATCGTTCGCCGAAGTGGGGAGATGTCAGTAGTTGCTCCACGAATTTCTCGTAGGAAACACCATTGATCTGTTCAGAATCGGGTGGTAACCCGGTGAGATCAAAACTGACGCGACGTTTCAGTACCCGGTCGTCTGCGGAGGGATTGGGACTGAGGTTTGCATTTTCTAATCTGGCCAGCACGAAGGCGTCCAATGGCTTGGTCATCCATGCCGGGTTTCCCAGCCTCCCCGCATCCCTGCGCTGCGGAGCCTGGAAGGACCAGTGTTGACGTGACTTTTCAAGGTTGTCATCGCCCCGGGCGTCTGCTCGGGCAGTCTGGTGGGCACCGAAAATGGTCAGCGCGACGATCAAAATGAAAAATGGAGGCCTCATGGGTTGAATGGTCCGTCCGCAGACGTAGTAGTCAGAATAGATTAAATGGCAAAAATTTGACCGGACTTAAATGAATTAAAGAATTTAAGGCAAAGACGATTTGGGTGGTCGGTCGAGTTTCTACATATTAAATAATCTTGAGCATTGCTGATAAATCATGTTTTCGAGATCAAATGAAATATTTCCATTGTTGTATGGTTTCTGTTGTATTGTTTCTAGTCCTGCGACTGAGTATATTCGGTGTAATCCCTGATCAGCCTTGGTTCCCCAAGGCGCCTGCGTTGCCAGGGCCTTCGGGCAAAGTCATTCGCGTTAAAACGGTGGATGAATTGTTTCAAGCGACCAAAGACGTCGAGCCCGGTGGGTCGATTCTGCTTGCGGATGG
>JABJCN010000071.1 GCA_018668635.1 Opitutia bacterium | reverse complement strand
GGGATTCTTATTCCCGACTTTAATTTTTTACTGCCACGATGCAGGATCGATGCGATAGAAGTCCTTCAGCAGGTTGTAAACCTTGGGCCATTCCCTGCTAAGGTGGTAGCCTCGTTCGAAAAAAGCCTCTGTAGCGCAGGTAAAGAATTCCGACTGACGACCACCCGGGTAAATTTTGAATGCATAATCACTTATCTCTGGTTTTGACCCTAGACGCAAAGCCGATTCTCGATATTGCTTGTAAGCTTTTTCAAGTTTTGGGTATGCCTCATCCAGCATTGCCTTCCATCCCTTGTAGTCCTTGGCATTTTTTGCCATGGGAATATTTTGGGCCACTCCGTCATCAACGAAGTCGAGGACATGGGCGAATTCATGCAGGGTAATATTATATCCGTCCCGTGAACCGGTGCTCCTACGACGACCTTTTTTGTGTTTATCAAATTCTATTTCCACTTCACTCTTAATATATTTCCAAACCAAATTCACCACTCGCTGATTAGCCGTCCCGGCTGTCCCAGGCCTGTCCTTGATCCTGTTTTTCCATAGCTTGATTTCACGCAGTTGCCTGTAGTCACACATGGGCCTGTTGACGATCAGTAGACAGGCCTGAGCAGCAATAAGCAACTGCATGTCTTCCGTGATTTTCCCAATGTCTACGCTGGTAAATTTGAAGGACTCGAGAAACACCATGATACGTTGTTCCAGAGGTTGCTTCAGTTCGTTGGGTAATTCAAGGTAAAGCCCAAGCTTGAGCAGTTTCTTTCGGCGTGTGCGGTCCAGTTTCCAGTCGGACTTTTGCTTCAACCTCTCATTCAGTATCTTGGCCCTGTCTCCAACGTATTGCTCTTCAATCAAGGAAGTCTTGAATTCATAGCCCCATGATCTGCCACTCCCTGCATTGAGGGCTTTTTTGACCTTTGTTCTCATAATCAGAAGCCAAGTGACACAAATTAGGATAAAACCCCCGAAAAACGAGGTAAGTGACAAAATTTTGAATTCCGGTTCCAGTATTATAATTCCTCTTTGTCTTGGTGAGTTCACCGACCCATAGATAAGAATTCCCAAAGTGATTGCGATCCACACAATGAATGTGAATTTCATGTGCCTTGCCTTCGATAGGTCGAACTTTTTGCGAGGCCTTTTGCCTTTTTTTAATCCTCTTTTTTGCCATATGTAATCAACGATAAATGGGAGAAAAATATAGGGGAAATACAGGATGACCGGTATGGGTATTTCTATCCCCGGAATCATCGGCATTATATCAGACCCAATACACCAGAAAATCCCAATGGAACCGAGCACCCAGTAGATCCAGTAGAGTCTCATGACCCATTTCCGATTCCTGATTAATTTCAGTATATGGATCATTTGGAATTCTTTATGCCCAACACAATGGTCTGGACCTAAAAAGTTAATGAATTACATTGGTTAATATTACAATGAAGATTTCACTTCCTCAAGCAACTAAATCATCCAAACCTTTACCGACCAATTGTTGAGTGCAATCTATGGGTCGGTCAGCATATTTGCTGAATAAAATTTATTTCCCGAAATTCCGGTCATGGAATTTCATGATTTCCATGCCGTTTTTCTCATAGATGATCCTTGTGCTGTGAGGGGCATCAGGCACGATCAGTTTTTCATGAGGAATCTTTAATTTTTCCAGGTACTTCATAAACTTCAGGTTGTACTCGTAGTTGAACCCCCTGTTTCCGACCCATATCAATGGCTTGAGGGGAGGGGCGTTCTTTCGTCCCGAGTAGTCCTTGGCCAGTGTCCATGCATCGTAGCCGGGTGCAAAGCGAATTCTTTCAGACTCTGCACCATTATTATCCCGGATATGTTCCTCGGGTTCGTATCCGGAACCGCCGGGTGCCGTGGAACCGAAAAGTTCAGGATACTTGAACATGATGCGGGTGGTGCCGCGTCCACCCTGCGAGAACCCCTGGATTCCACGCTTGGAACGAGTGCCGAAGGTCCGGTAGGTGGAATCGATGTGTGGGATGAGTTCCTTGATGAAGACATCCTCTCCAAGACCATTCTTTACTTCGGGGTAGTTGTACCAGCTCATGGGACCACCGTTGGGAAAAACGTAGATCGTGGGCTGGATTTTTCCTGTCTTTTGGGCCTCGTGAATAAAATGACACAGATGGACGGTCTTGCTCTCTGAACCGGGGCGTCCACCATGCAGGTGGTGGACAACGGGGTATTTCTTTTTCTTGTTGGTTGAAGCCTTATAGCCCGGTGGCAGGTATATGTAGTAGCCTACATCGATATCCATCGACTGGCTCTTGAAGGTGGCATGCACCACGTTTTTTTGGAGGTTTTTTGATCGATCCTTGGACAGGGGGGAGATCCAACTAAAGGGGGTTGTTGATTTCTGCTTGGACTTGGCTCCATGAGTGGAATGCCCTGCCAGGATAATTGAGAAAACAATGAGTGCCAATGCGCGCATATCTGAATAATGATTCAATTTGGAAAGAAGGTATTCCATGGGAAATCAGGTGATACAGCAGTGAATATCCCGGTATAATTTACTGGCCCAGCGCTAATGGAGTAATTTCCAGATGGCCTCAACAGGCACGCAGGACTTGATAACCATCTGCAGGTTTTCCTTTCGTCCCTTGACCAGGTTGTAGTAGATTGAATTGGTTGCCGAGACCATGCCGACAACTGCGCCTGTATTGTCGAGGACGGGGCCACCACTGGAGCCCTTGGCATAGTCTGCGGTGATGGCCATGCGCGGGGCTTTACCGCTCTTGGATCGATCCACGTAGTATCTGGAGATGTCTCCCTTCGTCATCGAGAAGTAACGTCCGTCAGGGTGACTGATTACGCTGACAGGAGTGCCAACCGAAGCCTTCCTTGCAAGGGGAAGGGCCTTGAGTCTTGCATCCTCTAGCTGTATAAGCGCGACATCGTCGGCCTTGCTTGCGGCGAGGATCTCGGTCACTGCATAGGTTTTGCCTGCATGGTCCATGGCCCCTAGAATCACGCCATCTTTGTTGTCCACAACATGATAATTGGTCGCAACCACGCCGCTGTTGTTTATTGCAAAGCCTGAAGCAGATGAAACATGCCACTTGGTACACTTGTTGCACTTGTAAAGCCGCCCTATCATGAGCACGGACGGTTTGCAGTTCTCATAGAATTTGGAGGAATCCAGTGTCCCTCTCTTGGTTGTTGGGACCTGCACATTGGTGATTGCCCGGTCGAGCTGTAGGTTCAATTCCTTTAGGGGCGTTCCTTTTTTTGCATTATGCAGTCCTTCCAGCCCCTTCAGAAATCTCGATTTCAGGGCAAGGTCATCTATGATTTCAGCTTGTGCTGAAACTCCGTTTTCAAAAATGAAAGAAACCAGGCTCAGGCAGAACAAGAACGGAAGGGGGATTATTTTCATGGGTCGGTTAAATCTAAACTATCATCGCTCGACAAGGATGTAATTTGCCGTAGGGAACTAAAAACCCAATTGGTTATTCGGCTTTTTCAGGAAAATTTAGGAGTCGCTGGCCGAGAGCTTGTTCAAATTTCATTCCCTTGGGTTCCCCGTTCATTAAGATGATATAACCGATGCCGTCCTTTAGGCGATATTGCATGACCGTGGAGACCCCGGGGTCTCCACCATCGTGCCCCATGGTCTTGTCTCCACCCAGTTTATCAAAATACCAGACCAACCCCTGCTTCGAGTCAGCTTTGGGAAACGGAATCTTTCTCATTTCACGAACCGTCTCGGCTTTCAATATGCGCGTGCCGTCGAGTTGTCCGTCCCCGATGAAGGACAACAGGAAACGCGCAAGGTGTGGGGCTGTGACCCGCAAGGTGCCGGATGGGAAATCAAGGTATCCATGGTGTCCCAATGGCTTGAAGGTGCCGGTCTTCTTCTTGAAGCCGTAGGGCATGGCGATCTTGGCTTGGTCCATACCCTTCAAGCGGAAGGAGCTTCCTTGCATTCCGAGCGGTTCAAAGATGCCTTTTTGGCATAGCGTTTCGAACGGGGTCTTGACCTTGGTCTCGGCCAAGTAGGCAGCCAAGGCCACACCGACGTTGCTGTATTGGCTTTTTGTGCCGGGAGCCCATTGATAAAAGCTTTTCTTGGCGCTGTAGTATTCTCCCTTGGGCTGGAGATAGGCCGCAAGGGATTCACCCAACGGTTTTGGGAAGTCGCCATTTTTGACCCATGTGTCCTCCAACAGGTTCCAGTTGTCGCGTATGCCAGAAGTGTGGGTGAGGAGGTGTTTTAGGGTGATCGGTACCTTCGGGTGTTTGGGATTCCGGACGGGGAAGGGGAGCGCCTCATTGACGTCCGCGTCGAGGGATAGTTTCCCTTGCTCCACCAACTGCATCACGGCGCAGGCAGTCACGGGCTTAGAGACAGAGGCGATCTGGAAGAGGGTGTCGTTGATGACGGGTATCTTTTGTTCGCGGTTGGCCCAACCATAGGCTCCCGTCCAGATCACCTTCCCGTTCCTCACCACCGCAGCGGCCAGGCCGGGTACCTTCGCTTCCTTCATGCCGTCGAGGATGAAGCGATCCAGTTCGGTTGGATCTTTGGATTGGAGGAAAGCATGGGCATCT
>JABJCN010000210.1 GCA_018668635.1 Opitutia bacterium | reverse complement strand
CTTGTTTTTAAAGCTATCGTAGGTTTTGTGACCTTGTGATAATTCAGCAGGAAGAGGGGAATCCTCATCGTGGTCGACGCAGCGCATTTGACCATCGATGATACGATATGCAAAGCCACTTTCCGGACAAATCATGTTTCCCTCAGAATCTGGATTTGTTAAGGGTTGTCCATGACGGCTCATCCATCCCTTCTGTTGTCCGGGAACACCCATGATCATTGCATAATCCGGAACATCCTTTGTGACCACAGCACCTGCCGCTATGAAGCTATAGCGTCCTAATGTAACTCCACAGACGATGGTTGCATTTGCGCCAATGGTAGCACCACGCCTTATAAGGGTCTTCTCGTAAAGATTACGGCGGTCAACTTGAGAGCGGGGATTGGTTACGTTGGTCAGGACACATGAAGGCCCCAGGAAAACGTCATCTTCTATTATTGTGCCTTTATAAATCGCCACGTTGTTCTGCACTTTTACATTATTGCCGATCTGGACATCTTCAGAAACCATTGTATTCTGACCAAAACTGCAGCCCTCCCCTATCCTCGCCCCTCCAAAAATATGAGCAAAATGCCAGATATTGGTTCCCGCACCAATCTGGGTACCATCATCAATGATCGCAGTTTCATGTGCAAAAAAGTCCGTCATTGCTGCTTAAGTTGAATTTGCGCTTGTTCAAGAATCTCTATCACAGCAAGTGCATTCACTGGGCCGCTGCGAGGTATTTCTCGAGTCTTGATGCAATGTATAAAGTGTTCCAATTCAACACGAAGTGGTTGGGCTGCCCCACTAAACAGGATTTCTTCCCCTTCATTTATAACTTTAAGGTCTGAGTTGAATGATTTTTTGTGAAGTGTTACTGTTTGCGCAAGTTCATCATAGTGCAATATCCCTCGTTCCCCGATAACTGTAGTACCCCTTTTCTTCTCATGCCAAAGCCAGGAGTTGTGCAGATGGGCCAGGACGTCCCCTTTAAATCGGAGATTAAGGTAAACACTATCTTCAACACCTGCCTGCAAACCGCAGTGCCCATGAGCTGTAACTTTTAAAGGCGCACTTCCGAGAAGGTAAACCATGACGGCAATATCATGAACTCCAAGGCTCCACATTACATTCTCAACAGAACGTATGGTGCCAAGATTCTTGCGCTCCAGATGTAGACTGTAGATTTGCCCGAGTTTGCCCGCATTTATATAGTCATGAATAAATTTAATGGCTGGTTGATAAAGCAGTAGATGCCCGGTCATTAATACGTTGCCCGAGCTGGTCGCTATATCAACCAGTTGTTGAGTCTCATCGACACTCCTTGTTATGGGTTTTTCGACAAAGACATCTTTACCCGCCTCAAGGAATTTACGCGCAATTGAAAAGTGCGTGGGAACCGGTGTCGCAATAGCTACAGCATCAATCTCTGATGCAAGAAGTGTCTCGTAGTTATCCAAGACCCTCATATTCGGATAATCTTGGGCCATCTGTTCCCTGATGGATGGATTCAGTTCCACGATGCTTTCCAGTGACCCTAGTTCACTAAAAGTCTTTATCAGGTTCTTACCCCAATTTCCGGCTCCAATTATAGATACTTTTGGCAATGCAATAAAGGTATGTTAAGATTTGGTTACCTGTCCGTCTTTGACACTGATTCCCTTCATTGCATTTCGAGAATCTACAATGCAATCACACCAATCAGCCAGTTGGGAATAATCTATGCTGCCATGATTGGTTGCGATGAGAACCACATCAAAATCCCGAATTTGCTCTTCAGTCCATTTGACAGATTTCTGCCCCTCCCATGATTCATGTTCCCTGGTTTTACCTATAACTGGAATGTATGGATCGTAATAATCGACCGTTGCACCTCGAGACTTGAGGCGATCCATCAGTCCAAAGCTTGGTGATTCCCGCATATCATCGACATCAGGCTTGTAGGCTAAACCAAGCACAAGAACTTTCGTCCCTTTCACTGCCCGACCATTTTCATTTAGTGCTTCCGCCACTTTATTGATGGTGTAATCCATCATGGAATCGTTCATTTCCCCGGCTAGTTCAATAAAGCGGGTATTCAGACCGTATTCGCGGGCTTTCGCAGTTAGGTAAAATGGATCAACGGGGATACAATGTCCGCCGAGCCCAGGCCCCGGATAGAAGGGCATATATCCAAATGGCTTTGTAGCCGCAGCATCAATCACATCCCAGACATCAATATTCATTTTCCGGAAAACCATTTTTAATTCATTAACCAATGCGATATTAACGGAACGAAAAATATTTTCAGTTAATTTAGTAGCTTCGGCGACACGGCATGAACTCACTGGATAAACCTCATCAAGTACCGCAGAATACAATTCAACACAGCGCTCAAGACATCCGGGCGTGTATCCTCCCATAACCTTGGGTATTGTTTTTACGGAATGATCCAGACGGCCCGGGTCCTCTCTTTCCGGGGAAAACGCAAGGTGAAAATCTATTCCAGCTCTGAATCCTGAGCCAGCCTCGAGAACTTGTAGTAAATCGGTATCTGTTGTTCCAGGATACGTCGTTGATTCAAGGACCACAAGGGATCCTTTCTGCAAGTGAGGCGCAATTGCTTCACCGGATTTTAAGATAAAGGAAATATCTGGATCTCGAAATTTGTTTAATGGAGTCGGTACACAAATAATAACAGAATCGACTTCAGAAATTCGTGAAAAATCCGTCGAGGCCACAAGCCTTCCTGATTCTACAACTGACTCAATCTCTGCACTATCTATATGCTTGATGTAACTGTTCCCAAGATTGATGCTTTCGGTTTTAGAAGAGTCTAGATCAAGGCCCAAAACGAAGCAATCTTTTGACGCAAAACGAAGCGCAAGTGGCAGACCAACATAACCGAGACCTATGATTGCTGTTTTTATCATGAGTTATTGCAGTTTAACAAAGTCAATTAACCGCCACTATCAAATAAACGAGTAGCTATCTGTCGACATCACAATTCTAGAGAAGCTGGGCTAATGTTTGTAGATATCATGGGATATGAATACGTGAATTGATTTCTATAAAACATCTGCAAAATCTGGTCGTAAACGGCTAAAAACCCAATAACCAAATTGAAAAATTAATAGACCGACTAGCCAAAGAATACCGATCTTTACTAGGCTTGGTTCAATTTGCCACAAGGCAACTCGCCGAAGTTGATCGATAACCTGAAGAATCGGGTTGAATCGAAGAAACTGCCAGAAGCTAGCTGGCACCATCGACACAGAATAAAATACACCACTAGCGTAGAGGAGAATCATTCCAAGAATTTGAGTCAACTGGGCGAGGTCGCGAAAAAAAACACCGAGGGCTGAAATCAGCCAACCGATGCCGGCAATTATCAGGATGACAGGAAAAAGAATTAGTGGAATCCAGAGAAACATAAGAGATAGCCCCGGACCAAGAAGTGCCATCCCGACAAGGCATAAAAGCAGGCTAATCAGGAAATTAAACAAAAGATTACCAACCTGAGCCACTGGCAGTATTTCCAGTGGGAAAACGACTTTTTTAACGAAATTGGGATTGGATACGATCAGGGTGGTGCAGGAGGCCAATGCCCCGGAAACCAAATTTAAAACGGATAATCCCAGGAATATCCCAAGCGCATAATCAACACCTTCCAAGCGCACCCTCTGCCCATCGTCCTGTATCGCCTCAAATCCACCTCCGAATACCACACCGAAAACGAATGAGTATAGGCCCAGCATCATTAATGGTCCCAAGACAACCCAGAATACACCAAGATAACTACCACGAAAACCTGACTGGATATTACGTTTGGTAAATTGCCAGAGTAAATCACGTCGCATCCAGAGAAGTTTTACTGGAGTGTATGGGTTCCAATCATTCATTTAATATGATTTAAGTTTCGGCTGGGGGTGTTTCATTAGGGAGGGGAAAATACCATTGACCACAACACTCAAGAACCCACGTTTGTCGACTAATTTGAAACCTTTTAACCTCTCCATATTTAGAATATGATCATTCTTCTTGGCTCAACAGGTTATGTTGGCGGCGCCTTCCAGCGGCTTCTGTTGAAGCATGGCGTTCAGTTTCAATCTCTCTCCCGTTCCGAAATTGATTATACCTGCCCGAAAACACTTCGTGAATTTATTTCATCCGCACAGCCTGAATTCCTAATTAATGCTGCAGGATATACGGGGAAGCCAAATGTGGATGCTTGTGAAATTCATAAAAAGGAATGCTTGGATGGAAATGCCGTCTTCCCGGGAACAATACGATCGGTTTGCGAAGAGTTGAACCTACCATGGGGTCATGTATCCAGTGGATGTATCTACACTGGCCGAAGGCCTGATGGCGAAGGGTTTCGAGAAGATGATGAGCCAAATTTCACCTTCCGACAGAATAACTGTAGCTG
>JABJCN010000169.1 GCA_018668635.1 Opitutia bacterium | reverse complement strand
CAATCCGTTGACCGGACTTGGCTTCCAGCTTGTAATAGTGAACGTCAAGATTGGGCGTTCTCGACTCAAGAGCCAGAGGAGGCTCAAGGAGAGCCGCTTTGTCCCGGCGAGTCTGTGACTCCACCTTGCGCATCGGAAGGTCATCGACAAGAAAAAGAATTGGGGGAGTGATTCCCATCGAGGTCACCAGACGAAGCCACCCCACACCCACTTGAACATCCTCTTTCAATGAGACCTTCAGGCGAACCTTGTTCCTGGGCTTGGCATCCTTGCCATCGGCAGGTGGTTTGGGTTCCTCACTGATGATTTCCTGCTGACACGAAAAGGATGCAACGATCAACAGGTTACCATCACCAGAAAGACCGAGGTCCCTACCGACAAACTCAAGTTCAACTGTCTCGCCAATAATTACAGCCCGGGGTGAAACGGAAGAAATTTGTTGGGCCCCAACCAAAGGAATCAGGACAACCGTAATGAACAACACAAAGTGAACTCGCAGGTTCTGCCCTCTCGGATAACGAAAAGCACACATCGACCAATCGATGGTTAACGTTTCGCGGTGATCTTGCCGGAAGACGGGACTTCCACCATGTAGAGATCGAACTTACCTTTGCGTTCTGATACAATGGCAAGTCTCCTTCCATCCGGATGCCATGAGGGGTAATCATCGCGCTCTTCACTGTCGGTTACCCTCCTGATGTTAGATCCATCAATGTTCATCACGTAAACATTGTAAAAGCCATTCCTTAAACTGGTAAAGGCAATCTGCTTGCCATCCGGTGATACAACCGGGCGAATATCCATGATCGTGTTTTCAGTCAGCCTTTTCTCGTTGGATCCATCAGCATCCATGGAGTAAATCTCGTAGTTGTTCTCCCGGGTGTTGGAGAAAATAATGGTCTTGCCGTCAGGAGTGAACGAAGGCCAGTTGGATATACCTTCACACTGGGTCAACTGCTTCTTGTTCTTGGCCTCCATGTCAACCGACCACAATTGCTGGGGTCCCTTCTCTGCAAAGGCGTAGACGACAACGGAATTATCCGGCGCAAACGCGGGACTGCGTGTACCTCCACGACCACTGTGCTTAACGAAGTAATCCTTTTTCTCCTGCAGGTCCTTGATGACAAATTGAGCCGTCAGGTTGCCTGTACACTCGGTGTAGGAAACATATCTTCCGTCCCCGGAAAAAGCCACCTCCACATGGTGACGATTGGCACTTTCGTAATAAGGCTTGGCCTTGAGAGTCTCTAGATCAATCTGCCAGAGACGAATGAGGTCACGGTGCTCATCAACTCCATAAACCAGGGTGGCACCACCATCAATAAAGACGGGATCACGCTTGTTGGATCCATCGGTCGTGAGTCGAATGGTCTTGGCGGATAAAAAACCGGCAGTAACCATGGCAAACAGATGAAAAAAGCCCCGTAGAAAACTATAAAAGTTCATGAATAACTCTCCCTCCGTCCAGCACCTTCATTTCCGCCCTCTCCCTCGCTCCTATACCACTTAGCTCGGCAATGGTGGTACCCATCATGAGCGGGGTTATGGGTTCGGTCACGGGACGTTCGCCCCTTTTATCACTCTCTCCAATGACGCGTCCGGGCTGAACCCCTGCTCCTGCCCAGACTGAAAAGTAACAATCCTTGTGGTGTTCCCGGGCCGCCCGATTGCTGATCTTCGGGGTGCGCCCAAATTCCCCCGTTGCAATAACCAGTGTATCCTCAAGGAGTCCCCGACTGTTCATGTCATCCAGAAGGGCTGAAAAGGCCCGGTCAAAGATTGGACAATGCCGATCCTGCAAAAGCTCAAAATTATAAATGTGGGTATCCCACCCAAAGTCACCATTGGGAGTGAAGGTCTCCACATACTCGCTCCAGTTTACCTGTACATAAGGTACGCCGGTTTCCACAAGTCGACGGGCAAGGAGACAACTTTGGCCGAATGAGGTTTGCCCATAGGCATCACGGGTGGACTGGGATTCAGTCGTGAGGTCAAAAGAATCCCGGGCCTTGGGATCTGTCAACAAACCGTATGCAGCATGATGGGCCTGGTTCCATCCATCCACACCGACACCGTCCAGTGTACGACTTGTATCGTCCAGTTGAGCCATCAACCTGCGGCGGTCATGAATTCGATTGGGGGTCATTCCGGACAATAAATCCAGGGTTGGGATGCCCACCTTTCCATTCTCTGAGCAACTAACCAGGAAAGGATCGTATGCCTTGCCAAGCGTACCTCCACCATAACCCTCAATTCTCCGGGGCAAATCCCGGGGAATCCCCTGGCCCAGGTAGAAGAAGGGAGGCAATGCACCCGAACGACCTCGATGCTTGGATACAATGGATCCGAAATTAGGATGTACGGTCGGGTTTTCCTCATAACCGGTAAGACCTACCGTACCTGCACCGGGATGGCCCCCGTTGGTGGTTTGCATCGAACGAATCACGGAATAAAGATGACTGCGCTTGGCCAGTTGAGGTAACAACTCAGTCACTTGAAGCCCATCTGTCTTTGTCGGTATGACCCCGAATGGCCCACGATATTCCATCGGGGCATCCGGTTTCGGGTCGAAGGTATCAATGTGACTTGGGCCACCCCACAACCAAAGAAGGATGACCGACTTGGCCTTGGCACGATCCCCCAGTTTGCGTGCAGCCTCCAAATCGATCCCACCATAACCGGCACCAAATGCAAAAGGGAGGGCTGATGCCGTCTTTAGGAAAGACCGACGCCCAATCCCATTTTCACAATCCCTTGTCTTGAAACTTCCGAAATCTAACATGTCTGGTGAATTGCCCGTGTTGATATAAAGTATAGGATAAACAGCCTAAACCAAGACATTTTTCACAACATACCATGGTGATTCGTGGATAGAATGCCGTAGCAATGGAAAATCAATAAGGGGACAAAAAAGACTGGATTGGGGTAGCGGGATGGAGAAATTAGGGACTTGGGTTAAACGACCAGGTCGATGTCCATGGCTCTAAAGTTGGAAAGAGCAACACTGTTCAATGCAAGGTCAAAGCGTACAGCCCTGCCATCGGTCAGCAAATTATAAATATCCCGGCTTGCAGGCATCTTCGCCATAAAGCTTGAAGATCGATTCAGGTTCCTTGTAGGCGGGAATCTGGGGCGGGAGCTTTAGGGCCCATTACAGATTCAATTTTGCAGGTAGAGACCCGGAGATGGTTCCCGTTCATCCGGAGTCATACCCCAAGTCGGCCAATCCTCAGCCTGCGGGTACTAGGCGGGCACAAGGAAAATGGTCTGAATCTGGATCCAGGCAACACACATTTTTGACCTCCCAAGGCCAAACGGCTTGCCGTGGAGGTACAAGAAGGAAAAGCGCTCAGCGCGGGTGCTGCCTGAGCAATTCCGTTGGTTGGAATAGCCCGACGTGATCCTTGACGGCCTCCCTGACCTTGCCCACTTGATTAGGCTGGATGGAGGATGCCTTGTTGCCGAATGAATTGCGCACAT
>JABJCN010000196.1 GCA_018668635.1 Opitutia bacterium | reverse complement strand
TCATGGCTTTAATTTAATGCATTATGTCAATATCTCTGACAGCAGAATGTATGATAAATTCATGCACTGCTATCCAATTCCCAAATTAGATGCTTCCCTGCTGAAGAAATATAGTGTAACGCATATTCTCGTGCAAAATAGCATCATTAACACTCCATATGTACGAGATATGTTAAAAACTCATCACCCAGTATATAAATCTAATACCCATGTAGTTTTTTCTACAAACAGAGATAATAGCACCTAAAAACACATTTCTTATCCCAAGTAAGATTCACACCAAATAATAGATATGTCTAAATCAATTTAGATATCAAATTCTTTTACCAATATCATATTCAACGACCACAAGAAATCTTCTAAATAAAAGCAACCTGAAAAAATATGTTCCATAAATTCATCTGTGTAACATTATTATAACAAGGTCATAAACCCTGAGTGATAATACCTTGAATACTCGATTCAAGATTTCGGTAATGATTTATGAAAACGGTCACCAAATCAGTGGTCCGATTGTCAATCAAAGCCGACTTTTTTATGCATTACGTGATCATGGGCACGACATCCAAATCCTCTGCCTGTTTCATGATAGTTCGCCGATCCATGACTCTTGTCGAGAAAATGGTTTTTCTACTTCTCGTTTTCCTGCAGGCAAGTACACCCACGAAACGCTGCCTTGGATTCTTGAGGCGATCAAGGTCTTTGAACCTGATGTTTTTATTTCTGACTGGATCGCCCTCGGAGGCTTTGCAGCCCGTTGGATTAGGAGTGCAGGCATTCCGACAATCGGCGGACTCCGTAGTGATGATGGCTATTTCTGGGCAATGATGCAGACATTTGCACGATATGATTCAGGACCTTGGGCTCTTTCCGGTGTGTTCTGCGTGAGCCGTGAGCTTGAATCAAAGTTAACGAAAAATATTTCCCTACACACGCGAACGAGCTTCATCCCTTCTGGTGTTCCGTTTCCCAAAGTGGTTCCTAAAAAGAATCCACCAATCCGCATGGCCTACATAGGACGAATCGAAAACCGCCAGAAACAAATTCTGGAAACAGCTAGTGCAATGTGCATGGCAGCTCTGGAAATACCCGGAACTACCGGGGTTCTCATTGGCAACGGCCCCGAGGAAGGCTCTGTCCGAAACCTCATTAAAAAAAAAGGTTGCCAAAACATAATCCAGATGGGGGGGTTAGTTGCACCTGGGGATATTCAGGAGCAACTTTCAGATGCCAATGTCATTGTCCTTCTTTCAGACTATGAAGGCACTCCCGGGGCCTTGATGGACGGCATGGCATGTGGTCTGGTTCCCGTTTGCATGAATTCTCCTGGAGGGATTAGAGGGTTAGTAGAAAATAACAAGACCGGGCTTTTTGTGAAAGATCGAGGCAACAGCTTTTTAGAAGCCATCAGAAGTCTGGACGGCTCTCCCGATACGCTCCAACGCTTGAGTCGAAATGCAAGAGAACACATCAGGTCTGATTTCACATTGGAACAGACGGTAACCCGCTGGGAGCAGTTCTGTAATTCCTTGTTAGTTGATGCCGGACCGCGAAAGCCCATCAAAATCCCCCGACACTTCCATCTACCAAAGCAGCATCCGAATATGTTTGGCTTCGATTTTCGCCCTCCATCAAAACTTGATTATTTAAAGGGAAGATGCCGCGTTGCCCTCGGAGCGATCAAGAGGACCTTGTTTTGTCGCAATTGACCAAAAAAAAAATAGAATCTTTCGATGTTTTCGAAACCGTCCTTCTACGCGTCGTGGGACAACCCGAAAGTCTATTTCTCTTTGTGGGAAAGGCTGCTGTTCGCCAAGGTATCCTGCCCTGCTCTCCCGCAGTGTACAAAGATATCCGGATTGAGGCTGAATGTGAAGCCTATCGCAGGTATGGCTATCCAACACTCGACAACATTTTTGAAGCAATACCTTCTCTTTTGGCCCTTAAAACCCACGAACTCGATTGGTTAAAGGAGGAGGAACTCCGTCTGGAAAAGAACTGGTCTCGGATGAATCCACGCTATGAAAGCCGCCTTGCTTCCGCACGCAACCTACATGGACGAACCCTATTTATCTCAGATATGTATTTACCCAAGAAGTTCATTGAGGACAATCTTCGTGACAAAAATATCCTGACAATATCGGACACCCTCTATGTTTCCAATCAAGTGCAAGCAGGCAAAGGAGACGGTTCCCTCTATTCCGAAGTGCTGAAAAAGCAAAATCTGGTAGCTTCTGCTCTGACCCACCATGGGAACTGTCCGCAATCCGATGTGAAAGCCCCTCGAAAACTCGGCATCCGGATCATACCCTACTCCGAAGGTAATCTCTCCAACTGGGAGTGCTTTCTGGAGACGTATTCCGATAGTACGGACGGATTGGCCTCGCTGTGGGCGGGAGCTTCACGCCGGGCTCGCTGCAGTCTTCCAGAGGAAATGATGAACCACATGCTTCGAACCATCCGTGACACTGCGGTCTCCGTGGCAGGGCCATTGCTCACAAACTTTGTACACTGGAGTCTCCGCCGGGCAGTACAGGATGGGATAAGCTCCCTGGCTTTCGTCGCCCGCGATGGTCAAATCCTGATAAAAATTGCGGAGCTCCTGCAGAAGTCCAATCCGGAGTTTCAAAAGCTGGAATTGCGCTATATTTATGGGAGCCGTCAGGCATGGCGACCCGCGGCAATTGAAGAACTGGGGAATTTTGAAAAAAGCTGGATTTTGGAAGGGGAAAAAAATCTAACACCGGAAAAAATCCTCTCGAGGGTCAACCTAGGTCTGGAATATCTTGATCAACTGCCCGCCACCAACGACCTTGACGATCTCTGGAACAAACTCTGCTGTGAGCTCCGAAATCAAATCCTCAAAGCCAGCTCCATGCAGCGGGGACTTGTGGTGGCCTACCTCGAACAGGAAAACCTCCTCGGAAACATGAATCTGGGCATTGTGGAAATCGGATGCACAGGAACAACCTTGTCAGCCCTTGGCAGAATTATGCAGTCTGTAAATTCAGTGGAACCCCGTACCTATTTTTTCGGACTCTCAAATGCTAATCACCCTTACAGACCGCCAAGACCCACCACGTACTTTTACGATGAAAAATCCGACCAAGGTATTTCCCCATCATCCGATTTCAACTACTTCGTACTACTAGAAATGTTCTGCGCCGCCACCCATGGACGTACCACAGGATATCAACGAAACCGCGGGAAGGTGGAACCAGTTTTAGAACCAACACAAAAATACTGGCAAAACCCGAGAAGCACCGACTTCCTTCAGCAAGGCATCCTAGCATTTGCCGAGGCTTATGCGGATTCTCCTCTTATGGAAATAGATCCCACTACAGCCATTCCACTAGTAACTAAGGTTATTAGAAAGTTCTGGCAGAAGCCCAACCAAGAAGAGGCAGAAGTCTGGGGCAGTTACTGCAAGGAGCATGACCAGTCTGGCTTTGGTGCACCGGCGATGGGACGGGTCTACACAGTCAGCGACCTTGCCCATTGCGTGCGCAATCAGGGACTGCCTGAAACTTGGTGGCCAGCGGCCACTCGGATTCGTACGCCCCAGACAACAATGAAACTACTCGAGACTGGTACATATGTAGGTAAAGGACTCGCTCAGGCGCGTATAAGGCTGGGAGGATTGAAAAGACGCTTAATGAGGAAAGGTTAGGTATCGTTGAAGATTGCCATCATCACCCCGTTTTATCCAAGCCATGACGAGCCCAATGCTGGAGGGATCGGCAACCACTTTCAACATCTGGCCCTAGGCTTTCATGAGGAAAACCATCAGGTTGAGGTCTTCAAATTTCCATACGTTGGCAAGACGGACGCAAAATACGAATATCAAGGCATTCAGGTGCATAAGTTTGGGATTACACCGCCAGCCTGGTTTCAAATGCGAGGGCTTGGTCGGCTGGCTCGTCTCACCGGATACGTGAAACGTTTTCCATCGAAGCATCTGCTCAGGCGCACCCAAGAGGTGCTTGCAAAGAAAATTCCGCAATCTGGATTCGATGTGATTGAAGCGACAAGCAATCGGGGGCTCCCTTTCAGCTACAGCCGTCTTCCCAATCGTCAGATACCCATGATCACAAGGGTTTCAACCACCATGGCGCTCCATTTTGAAGAAAACGAGGAGATGCCCGATTACAACCAACGCAAGGAATGCGAATTTGAACGAGGTACGATCTCCCGCAGCGATGCCCTCGTCACCCACACCAAAGCCCACGCAGTCAAACTGGAGGCCGAACTGGGCGTGGATGCAAAGCGATTCCACATCATCCCCCACGGCATTGACATCCCACCTCCACCAACATTCATACAGAAAGACTCATCAGGGGAGGTGAAAGTCCTCTTCGTTGGTCGATTTGAATCCAGAAAAGGGGCGGACGTCCTGCTGAAGGCCATCCCCAAGATTCTTGAGGGACACCCTTCCACGCGCTTTCTTTTGGCGGGAAGTGACACGAACAATACATACCAAATGGAATTCCAAGCAAAAGAGGATCCAATCATCTTGAAGCAGGTTGAATTCCTGGGCACTGTCACGGACGATGAAAGAACGCGTCTGTACAAGGAATGCGATGTCTTCGTTGCGCCTTCCAGGTATGAATCTTTTGGTATCGTCTACGCCGAGGCAATGAGTTTCGGCAAGGCAGTAGTTGCTTGCAATACGGGTGGTGCACCGGAAGTAATTGGGCGAGAGAGCGGACTTCTTGCAGAACCCGGCGATCCGGAAAGTCTGACACAGTGCGTACTGGAGCTTTGTCGCAATGCCCAACAGCGAAATCATATGGGGCAAGATGGATACAAGCGAGTGAAGGCACTATTTAGCAGGGAGAAGATGGCGAAGGATACGTTGGCTTTATACCATAGAGTCTTGTCAGGAAATTATACTGGTCCTAAGTATTGATGGCGAAAATTTGGATGCCCAATCCCTTGACCACATTGGTGTGTGGCGTAATCCATTTTCTCGGGGCGTTTGTCTTATACTATTACTTCTTGGCGCCCGAGTCTTCGTCAGGCCACATTGGTTTCTTGAATGCTTATGTGGCCAAAGCTAGAGGGATGTTTTACGAACTTTTCAGTTTCCGGGCTGTGATATTGGCAGGAGTTTTCGGATCGGGTACAGTCGCGTTGTACGGATTGATCGGAGTCCTTATTGACCAAAGACAGTTCCAGAAACTGGCCGTCTGGACAGGGATGGGGTTATTTGTGTATTCCTTCTTGATGTTGGCTGGCTACTTAGCCAACCCCAATTATCTGGATGCTGGGGAAAGTCATGTCACAATGCTTTCCCTTTTATTAAAAGACGGGAAGCCAATTTATTCGGAATTGGACAACCCAGATCTTGCAAATACTTGGTATGGACCAGTTTTGTTTATCGTAAATGCAGCTTTCCTGTTGATTGTGCCTGATCCAATACTGGCCACCAAATTGAGAGGAATTATTGGTTTGATGGCCGGTTTTTGGCTGTTTTTCCACTTTGCATCCAAGCGTTACGGAAAAACTCTGGTCTGGATAGGCTCTGCCTACATTGTCCTGACCCTCTTCATTGCATTCTTTTTTGCCGTGGGGAACCGGGCCGATAGTTTGATCATCGCCTTCTCATTGGCCGCAGCCGCCGGGGCAACATTGGGAGGTTCCAGGAGGAGGATGTGGATGGCCGCTATCTGTATGGCCGCTGCAGTGAACTGTAAAGTGACGGCCGCTGCCTATATGTTCCCCATAGGGGCTTACATAGCGGTGACGTATGGTTGGAAACCTGCTTTACAAACCACATTCCTGGCCATGGGCCTATTCTTTGTCCCCTTCCTCGTTTTCTCCCTTTTTCCACTCAACCACTACATGGCTTATATCATGATGGCGACCGACAATGCTTTCGAAAGAGCCCTTTTGTTGGAAAATATTGGTTTTTCCCTCTTCCTGATGTTCCCATTTTTGTGGGTGTTTGTAAAGTGCAGGGGCAAAGGTGGTGACGTTGGGAAAGATTCGATGGTTGCTACCGGAATCACCCTTTTTGCGTTAGCCGTGGTAAGCCTGACGGCATCAAAGGAAGGCTCTGGATTTTATCATCTATTAGCCTTTGCTCCAGGGTTGGCCTTGCTTTGGATACACTTTACGAATAAACTGGGCAAAGAGTTGAATATTTCCATCCCTGGTGGCTTGGCTGGTATATCCTGGGTCTTGGGCTGCTTATTATTAACCTTGGGCGGGAACATGGAATTCCTCTATGGCTTTAAACTACGGGGTGGTCAGAATCCGGGGAACGAAATCCGCCAGATCATCCAAGATTACCCGGGAAAGCGGATCGCCATGGGATATGGGCAGGGTAACGATTACTCCGACACCCGCTTGTTTTACCGGCCATTGCTCTACAAAACCACACGAAACAACCCCATGAACGCGGTGACAATGATTGAGTTCTATTGCTCCAAACAGCCCATACCCCAGTCCGCCATCGAACGGTTTGGCAATAGAACCTACGACCTCTTCCTTATTCCCAAGGAGGAGGAGCCTTTTTCCAATAACCTGTTTGAAGGGCTGGGTATCGCGGAAACTTTCGGGTTGAATTACGTACATTTGGAGGATCGGAATTTCTTTGGGGTTTGGGAAGCGAATTTTGTTAGGTGAAAGAATCCCTTATCAGGTCGATTTTGGAGGTTGAGGATCAACATTGGTGGTTCCGAGGTCGACGGAATGTGGTTTCCCATGTATTGGAAAAATTCATCCCGAAACCTTGTGGGGAGGTTTTGGAGATAGGTTGTGGTTCCGGTGCAAATTTTTCAGTTTTGGAACCTTTTGGAAATTTGCATGCAGTCGAAATGGACAAAGTTTCCCGGGATGCGGCCAACAAGCGAGGTCAAACCCAAGTGGAGGATGGCTATTTACCAGATGGCATGCCCATCGATGGGGATGGATTCGACCTTGTCGCAATGTTGGATGTTCTGGAACATATTGAGAAGGATAAAGAAGCCATGGTCGCAGTTAAAGGATTCTTAGCATCTGGTGGACATACGATTGTCACCGTACCCGCATTCCAAGCTCTCTGGAGTCATCACGATGACTTAAATTTCCATTTTCGCCGATATTCCATGAAAAGTTTAGTCGGAGTTTTGAAAGCTGCCGGCCTGGATGTACTCTATTGTACATATACTTTTTTCACTCTATTTCCAATGTTTGCGACAGTGCGCCTATTAGAAAAAATAAAACCCAACGCCTCCCGGAGATCTGAAAAGATCCATGTCCCGCCAGTCATAGTCAATGACATCCTAGGTTCCTTGGTCAGTCTAGAGGGGAGTTTCATGCCGATGTTCCGTTTCCCTTTCGGATCTTCCTTACTGGCTGTGGCAAGGAAACCCCTTTGATGTACTTATTCGTCGAAACCGATCCTCTGCTTGATGAAGTAGCCTGGCCTGGACTTTACTTCCACGAAAATTTTCCCCAAATAGAGCCCGTACATCCCAAGGAAAAACATTTGCAACCCCAGACTAAGGTAAATGAGTGCCGCCAAGGAGAGCCAACCTGGTTTAAATTCGGCATGCCCCGTGAAATGCAGTACACCGGCCACAACGAAGTAAGCGAACACAGTGAAAATGATCAACGAGCCAAAGTAAAACGGCAGCTTCAGGCCGAACGTGGAGAACGAAAAGATTCCATTGGAGGCAAGGCGGAAGGATTGACGGAGAGTGTAGCTGCGGTTTCCGGAAAATCTTGGCGGACAGTCAAAAAGAAGCTCCACTTGCTTGAAGCCGATGTAGGGCACCTGCCCGCGAAAGAACTTGAAGTGCTCGGTCATGCCATTGAGGGCATCCACGCACTGACGGTCCAAAAGCCGGAAGTCCGCGCTACCCGGCACCAAGCTAACCTCCGCCACTCGGTTGAAGATTCGATAGAACCATTTGGAAAAAGTCTTTTCCACCAGATTGGACGAACCAGAGTTCCGGCGGATGGTGTTAACTACGTCCGCACCATCCTCCCAAAGCCGGAGCATTTCCGGAAACAGCGCAGGAGGGTGTTGAAGGTCGCCATCCAATGTAATGATGATATCACCGTCTGCAGCGTTAAGCCCACAGCTCAGGGCATTCTGGTGGCCCACATTGCGAGAAAGCGAAAGGCATTTGATGGCGCTATTGTTGGCCGCAAGTTCCTCCACAACTTCTAATGTTTTATCACGGCTACAGTCATCCACCAACACAACCTCATAGTTTGCACAATCAATACCATCCATGGCTGTGCTGATCTCTTTGAAAAGCTCACGAACGCATCCCTCCTCGTTAAAAAGAGGAATAACAAGCGAGACTTTGGAATCCTTTAAGCTACGGCCCATATTACAAATCCTTAAAACGAATCAGGCTAATACCAAGACTGTCAATCTTGTTCATGATACGACTTGATATAAGTGCCTCGCGTTCTCTATTCCAGTCAAATTCATCATAAGCCCAAGGCAACTGTTTCCGGAGAGCAGGACAGTCCATCCCAGGATGAGTCATCAGTTCACAAGAACCCTCGGGCAAAGCATCCAGAAGAGAAAAGATTCGATCTGCATGAATAGCACCAGACATATCAAATCCAGCAAAACTATCTGTGGTGCGAATGGCGCTACCTCCAAGATCTAAAAAGAAGTCATGGCCAAGTTTACTCATCATTCGCGAGAATAACGCCCGTGCCTTTATCTCTGGGGTCGGAATAATTTTATGCGGTACCCGCAGAGCTCTAATACCATACTTTTTAGCCAAATTAATGATTAAATCCCGAATCCCCGGTAACAAATGAAGATGCTGCGTGCCGTTGGCAAAAGGAATATCAGGAAAAAAGGTCAGAAACCTCTGTGCCTGAAGTTCCAACTCCTCAGCCAATTCCCGCATTCGGATTTGGCCCAAGAAATAACGTGTCATAAATGGCTTCCAATGACGATGCAGACAGACGGGGTTCCCGAGATAACGTCGAGTGTCCGTCAATGAACACTCGCGTCTGAGCAGACAGTGCCCTTCGACAAGACTCCAGTGAAGACCGATCTCCAAACCCGGGTTCTCCCTGGCCAAGTCAACAGCAGACTCCGTTTCAGGCGCATTAACCAGGAGACTTGCACTAGTAACGATGCCAGACTGAAATGCGTCAATGATCCCCTGGTTTATCTCAGTGGAAAGGCCAAGATCATCTGCAGTAACAATAAGTTTTCTAGTTATTTCATTCAATCCTCAAACCTTGGGGATAGCATACCCGGAGTGCAAGCCTCTCGAAGATGAATATTCTTACACTCAACACAGAGGCTTTTTCTGGTGGAGCAAGCCAGATCGCAACCTCCCTCTTCAATGCCTACGAAGCGGCAGGTCACTCTTCGAGAATGCTCAATGCAATCGATAATTCAAAAGATAATAAGCTTCAGACGATCGACAATGATTCATTTCGCAATCCGATCTTCAGATTCAGTCAGAAGCTTCTCGACGCCAGCCTAAATAATGCGGTTCCATTGCTTCCAAAACTATTCAGCCTATTTGTAGCATGGGCGGAGCCTATTCGGACGCTGAGAAAGATAAGTGGCCGGGATGACTTCCATCAACCGGCGACTCAATATTTGACAAGTCTTGTCAAACCTCCTCCACAAATCATCCATGCACACAATCTTTTTGGTAACTATTTTGACCTCCGCCAACTGCCTCACCTCTCACGAGAAGTACCGCTGATTCTAACCCTGCATGACATGTGGACTTTAACAGGCCACTGCTCTCATCCACTGGGTTGCGAAAGATGGAAACACGCATGCGGGAACTGTCCCAGACTCGACCTTCCTCCTGCACTTCCAAGAGATGGAACGGCAGAAAACCTCTCAATCAAAAAGAAAATTTACTTAAATTCGCATTTGAACGTAGCAACTCCAAGTCAATGGTTAATGGATCAAGTAGACCAATCGATCTTGAAGCCAGGGATTACCAATGCGAGGGTAATTCCAAACGGGATTGACCAAGAGGTCTTTCGTCCAGGGGACAAAGCTGAGGCCAGACGTCACTTAAACCTCCCGAAGGAAGCACATATCCTCCTCTTTCTCGCGGCGGGGAATCGCACCAACCCGTGGAAAGATTATGAGACACTGGACTCCGCTGTTCAAATGTTATCCGAGAAACTGAAAGGACAACACCTTATCCTTCTGGCGTCAGGTCAATTGGAAAAGAATAAGCACTATAATAATGTGAGTATCCGACATATTCCCTGGCTAGACAACAAGACAGAACTAGCCTATTACTATCATGCTTCTGACCTTTACCTACATGCCGCTCATGCCGAAAACTTTCCAAATGTCATTTTGGAATCACTATCTTGCGGTCTTCCCGTAATAGGCACTCGCACCGGTGGAATCCCGGAACAAATTCAAGAAGGTAGCAATGGTCATATTGTGCCTCAAGGCGATCCTGAGGCCATGGCAACAAAAGCTTTCGACCTGCTTGATAACCCTGAAACATTAGACTGTTTTTCCAAAAATGCGGCAAATCAAGCCAAGGGCATCTACTCTGAAGAACGAATGGTTCGAGATTACCTTGGTTGGTTTGAAGAATTACTAAGTGATGAGTAAAACTAATCCAATATATGGTCGTGGAGGCATATTGATTTTGAAATGAAAACCTGTCTCCTCCTATGGTTTAGCTGGCAGTTCGATAAGAACATTCCTCGGTTAGACGAAATCTACGGCGAGCGTTTCCCTTGTCGTTACTATCTGATGCCCTTCTATCAGGGCAACCATCCACATACCATCCCGATTCACGAATCCAGCCTTCATTTCCAGAACTACTTTGCTCAGGCCAACAAAGTTCTTCCTCAAAACGCGGACTATTATGTGATCTGCGGAGATGATATGATTCTTCATCCTGAAATTGATCATCAAAACATCATTGAATTCATAGGCTGTCAGGACAAGGGCTACGTAAAATACGTCAACGCGGTTACAGACCACTCATTTGCTTGGCATCGATTTAGTGAAGCACTACATTTTCTGGATAAGTATAGGGCCATTCCATTTCTCGATCTAATGCCTCCTCGTGAAAAGATAATCGAGATATATGAACGACATGGAATTGAGATTCGTAATATTGGCCTTCGCAATTTTAAGGGTGCTTGGGAGCAAAAGGTTTCTTGGGAACGAATCAAAGCCGGTCTCAAATTCATCTTTTCCAAGCAACGCAAGCGCTTTGCTGAATGGCCACTGGTCGAAGGTTACTGCGACTTCGTGGTTGTGCCCCGCCAATACTGGCAAAAGTTTGTCCACTACTGCGGCATTCTTGGATCGATGAACGTTTGGCATGACTGCGGAGTTGTCACCTCACTCTTGCTTGCATGCGAGGATGTCATGCAGGAAAAAGACTCCCGGGCCTTCGGGGTCGAGCTATGGAATGAGGATGTTGAAAACCTTTACAAACAATACCAAGGTAATCTCAAGAATCTAGTAAACGACTATAAGCCAAATCAAATCTATACACACCCCGTGAAGCTAAGTCGTTGGCAATAGTCTAAGATAAGAAAAATAATAATAAAATGAAAGTACTCGTTACTGGATCGACTGGCATGATTGGCAGCCATTTTGTCAGTGCCTGCGAAAAGAAAAAATGGGTCACAGCAGGCCTTTCACGTTCCACATCACACAGTCGCCAGAGCCCGATTCTCAACCATCAACACCACGAGTGTGATATCCTTGACCGCGGCAGTCTCCTTGTCCTTCTGGAAAAGCTTAAGCCGGATATTATCATCCATATGGCAGCACAAGCATTCAACGGGGTATCTTGGGGCAGCGAGGACTATACCCACCAAGCAAATTTCACAGGAACTCTTAATCTTCTCAACGCCGCACGGCAAAAATGTCCAAAAGCAAAAATTCTACTGGCTTGCAGTAGCGCCGAGTATGGCGATGTGCGACCTGAAGATTGCCCGTTGAAGGAAGAACGACTATTGCGACCAATTACACCCTATGGCGTAAGCAAAGCCTCCTGTGAAGCACTCGGATATCAGTATTTCGCAAACTATGGAATGCAAGTTTACCTGCCACGTCTCTTCATCCATGTTGGGACAGGGCATCCGCCAGCGACAGCCATCCAGAATTTTGCACGACAGATCGCATTAATCAAAAAAGGAAGGATAGAACCCGTAATGCGTGTAGGTCGTCTCGATACGGCCAGAGATTTCATAGACGTTCGAGATGGAGTCGATGGGATGTTACAGCTCCTCATAAAAGGACAACCAGGCCAACCGATCAACATATGTAACCAGAAAGCCCACACTATTAAGGAGGTCCTTGATACTCTTCTTGAGGTATCAGGCGTAACAGTAACCGTGGAAAAAGACCCGACGTTACTCCGTCCATCAGATGAACCGCTCTTACTCGGAAACAATTCCCGCCTTCAAGCCCTGGGCTGGAAACGTCAGTACACTTTAACAGAAACACTAAAAGCCGTCTATGAGGACTGGCTTACCAGAACACCAGACTGATTTTAAAAATGCGCTACATCGTCATCACCTCTATTTATCCACCGAGTAAAGCAATTGAAGGCTTTGCTACCCGGGAAGGTTGTAAGGTTGTCGTCGCTGGAGACCTTAAAAGCCCAAATGACTGGGAATACCCCAACTGCGCATTCCTATCTGCAAAAGAGCAAAGACAGTTCCCTTTCAG
>JABJCN010000032.1 GCA_018668635.1 Opitutia bacterium | reverse complement strand
CCCTGCGCCCTGGACAGGGCATCGGTCAGTTTGGCTGGCAATGGAGGCAGGGCGCGGCCCTCAAAAGCTTTCTGGAAACCCTTTAACAGGCGATTGGTGTTCTCCGCATCGGGTGCAAGGCCAAGGAGTGCGGCGCAGGCCTCGAGTTCAGCCTGACCTCCGGAAAGCGCCCATCTACGCATCAGGTTCTCTTGGGGAAGGGCATCGTCAGTACGGAGTTGGCTGTTCCAGTTGCGGCGATCACGAAAGAAATTAAGAAGAGCTTGATGATCGTTGGCATTCGCCTCAAAGGCCCACCAGACGAGCTGAGGAATATGTGGGTCTGCGGCGTCCTCCTTTCGTTGGATCAAGTGCGCGAGAATGGGTTGGGCATCCTTTGCAGGAAGTCGCCCGGCTGTCGATGCGAGTTGGGCCCGGGTTTCAGTGTCGGTTTCCTTTGCTGCGGCCCTGGCCATGGCAGCGGCGACATCCGGCGATACCCGGTGTTGGTCACCCAGAAGACGAATGGTCCACCGGCGTACATGCGCGTTCTTGTTCTGAAGCGCCTGCAGGGCGACCTCCTTTCCGAAGCCCCCACAAAGATTCAGTGCCCACAAGGCTTGTAGGGCCGGTTGATCTGTCTCATTGAGCAGGGCTTTTTTGAATTGCTCATTGTGGACCGGGGACTTGCGGTCTCCAAGGATTCGCAGAGCGGTTTCACGGTGCCATCGGGAGGGGTGCCGCAGGGTAGTCTCGACAAGGTTTGCATCCTTGAAGGCATCTTTTGTTACATGCTTACTGTTATCACCAGTGACATGCTTGCCTTTCAGCCGATAGACGCGACCAAGCATGGGGTCGGTCAATCCCTTTGAGTAAGCAATGTAGTGAGCGACTTGGCGGGCATGGAAATCTGCAATATATAGGTTGCCGTCTGGGCCGGTCTGTATGTCGACGGGCGCAAACCATTTGTCGAGTGGGTCATCCCCGATCCTGACCGGAAGATCGATGTCCTCGGTGCGGAATGTTGAGCCATGGGGCTGGATATTACTGGCGACAATGTAGTGAAGGTTGGGGGAGACACCAAAGAGCTTGCCGTGATAGCGGGATGGCAGGGCGGTGTCCTCATAAATTTCAAAGGTGTGGGTGAAGCGCTTTACGCTTGGATGCGCCATGGAGGGGAAGTGGCTGAAGGCGAAGGGATTGGAGAGGTTGCCATGCTTGCCGAAGGTCTTCCGGTAGTAACCACCCTGGACGTAATGGAACCCCCGGGTATTTCCCCCGTTGTGTCCGGAGTAGACTCGTCCCAGGCTGTCGATTTCCACACCGAATGCATTTCCTCCACCCTCGGCGAACACCTCGTACTGGTGGGTCTCCGGGTGATAGCGCCATGCAAACTGACCCATGCGGTGAACGGGATCCTCCCCCGGAATCGGTTGGTTGTCCATTCCGTGGCGTCGAACATAAGCCGTGACGGTGCTGCCGTGAGTTGCATATATCCAGCCATCCGGTCCCCATCGCAGGCTGTTGGCCATCGAGTGTGAGTCCTCCAGTCCGAATCCGGAGAGAAGAACGCGAGGGACAGGGGAGTCTGGCTGGTCATCATTGTTGCCGTCGGCATAAAAAAGCAGGTAGGGCGGGTTGAGGACATAGACCCCGCCACGACCCTTGAGCGCAGCAGTCGTCATGTTCAGTCCATCCAGGAAGGTCTTGTGTGAGTCGAATGTGCCGTCCCCGTTGGTGTCCTCATGGATCGAGATCCGGTCCTTACCACGAAACGGGGATCCGGGTTCATGGGGTGGCGGAGGAGCAAAGGGAGGGTCGTAGACATTGCGGTAAACCTTGTCGTGACTGACGAGCCTTAGTCCTGCAGGCCACGGATATTGACGATATTCAACGACCCACAGGCGACCGCGCTCGTCAAAATTAAGATAAAGCGGGTTTCCAACATCCGGTTCCCTCAGGATCAGTTCGATATCCAGGTCATCGGGGGTGACAAGCCTGGGCAATCTTGCTTCCTTTACCTCTGTCGCTTTCTTTTGCTTCTTTTCGGGAACCGGTAATTTCAGTGCCCAGTGTACGGCATTGACAAGGAGCTTGTTGAAGTGCGGTTGACCAAAGTCATCCTTCTGCCCCAGTGAAGTGTAGAATACCCGGTTGCCGGAAGCCGGTTTGTTGGTCCATGCAACAGGCTGGGATTCATCGATGCCCTCGGCAAACCCATGGAGCAGGATCTCGGCGGTTGCTGCAAGCGGAGCGGACTTGTAGAGGGATCCCCCGCTGGCAATCCTGCCCGTGGATGGTAATCCATCGAGAATGGCGTGGCCTTTTGCTGTCGGCTCGATACTGAAAGAGGTCTTGAATTTGCCTCCGTGATGCCCGTTGTAGTTGCCGCCAAGGATTTCCGGGTCAAAGGATTCCCAAAGCGCATGCCCTTTCGGGGCTGGTTTTCCTCTAAGATGAAAGGGATGACTGGACGTACGGATTCCCATGACTGGTTTACCAGCCTTGACATAGGCGCGGAGTGCCTGCATCTGGGCGGTCTTGGGAGCTCGCCGGCGAACGCTCAGAAAGAGAAGGTTAGTCTTCTTAAGGGCTTCCTTCAGTCCCTTCATGTCATTTCGTCCGGGTTCATCCGGCGACACTTTCAGGAAATGGGCTTCAAACCCAAGTGGCTTGAGCTCCCTTTCAAAAAAGGCAGGCAGTGTTTCGGCCGTCTTGTATTCCCTCTCAGCCAGCAGGAAGAGTATCCCTGGCTTTTCCTTTGCAATGGAGGGAATCGCTAACAGGAAACTGAAAACTGCCGGAACAATTATTCTATGCATTCATGCATTTGAGTAAGGACTTGGTGCATCGTCAACCCAATGGTTCAATCAGCTCAATTTTCTTCATTAATCAGTCCTAATTTTCAGATTGTTGACAATTTTTATCAATGATATAGAAATTTATAATTTTAACGATGGCTGAATTATTCAACCGGTCCGTCCGGGATCAAATTTGTGATACAATTCGCTCAGAGGTATTATCTGGGGCGTGGAATAATGATGAGCCTGTACGGGAGCAGTCCCTGGCTGATCGCTTTGGTGTAAGTCGTGGACCGATTCGCGATGTACTGTCCAAATTATCAAATGAAGGACTGCTTGTTTACAGGCAAAACAAGGGGGTTCGTGTCAACTCGCCTCCGGATGAGGAGGAACGGCAGTTTCTTCAATCAATTCGCAGGCAAATCGAGGTTTATTGCCTGGAGCGTTGTCTCAAAAATCTAACCGCTCACGATGATGAACAAATTGAGGGGTTCCTTCTTGATTTGGCACGTGCCTGTGAAAAGGAAGACATCCCCGCAATTGCCGAGAGTGATTTGGCTCTTCATCGGTTCCTTGTACGTCATGCATCCTGTGAGATGGAGGCTGTCTGGTTGAGCATTACATCCCGCTTGTTCATGGATTATTCAAGGCTTGGCAACTACGAGGAAATTCTAAT
>JABJCN010000091.1 GCA_018668635.1 Opitutia bacterium | reverse complement strand
TGACGCTTCCCATTTACAAAATCTATCTGTGTCGCTTGTTGCCCATTGGAATAGAAAGTGGCCGACTGGCCTGTAAAAGGCTGACCTGCGTATATGGCAATATCGCCTGTCCCGGGGTATTCCAAGTCTGCCGGACTTACCTCCAGAATCGTTTGCTTCGCATCTGGATCGGAAACCGGACCTGTCTCAAAAATTGCCGGAATTGATGGATGGGGAATATTAGAATTTGATCCGCCATCAGCGGCTAAATCTGGATTCGTCTTTTGTCCGGAACAACCAACAAAGAAAAATGCAAAGACAGTTACGCCTAGTAATCGAAGGTTTGGGGAGAATTTCATAAGCTAGACACCGTGAGACCGTATGTAACAAGAAATAATCTCAGGATTTGTGTTTAGATATGGTGCGGGCACTCGGGATCGAACCGAGGACGCAAGCTTGGAAAGCTCGAGTTTTACCACTAAACTATGCCCGCATTTTAAAGGGTCTTAACATGCAAAGAATCTTGAGTGAAAGGTCAATCTTCCATTTAAAAGACAAAAGTCTCTCATTAATAATTTTGAAGTATGCAAAAAAAACAAGAAAATGAAAGCAGGCCCAAGAAGACGATGGTTAGCCTCGATCATAACAAGCCGCACAAAAACTGGAAGGATGAACGCCTCCATCTCCGTAAAAAATGGGGTGAACAGGGTCGAAAAATTCTTCCCGAAAAATCCGAAAAAATAGAAGACCTCACTTGATATGTTGAGGAAAAAACAGTTAAATATATCTGTTGCCCAATATGATTAAAAATGAAAATGAACAAAGCCATACCTTTGCACTTACTCTTTCTGTTAAGTGCACTGGTTCTCCCATTAAGCGCTATCGACCAAACTAATAAGCAAATTGAGGCCTCCCAATTACCGGTTGGGAGCTCTGAAACAGAAGTCTCCATTATTCTTGGCTCACCCGAAAGCACACTTCAGTTCGGTGCTAGAAAAGTCGTCAATTACAGGCTGGCTGAAGTGATTTTTGAAAATGACCGTCTGGTAAAAGTTTCCTTTACGACCGAAGAAGCACGAGTAAGGAAACAAGCAGAAAAAAAATTACTGCATGACCAAGCGATGGCCCGCAAGGAAGAGATTATCGCCAATAATCTCACTAGGGCAACCGAAGTACGCGACAAGCAACTACTCAACCCGGATTTTCTTAAGGCCAATCCAGAATATCGGCTTCGCTATTGGAAGAAACTACAAAGCTGGTGTCCACAGTTGGATATTAACGAGCAAATCAGAGAAACTGCAGCAGAACTCAAGGAATATCGTCGCCTCAAACTTGCTGCTCAAGTCAAGGCTCTCGAACTAAAAGTTGCTCAACTTGAAAAAAAGGCAGATGCTGCTGAAAAGAAAGTAAGCCATGCTGAAAAGCGTGCAGAAAAAGCGGAGGATCGTCTCGATAGAGCCAAACGGGCAATCGCCCAGTTTCCTGTAGTCAACCCAGTTGTTTATCCACAAAGTACAGGTATCTTCGTTGGACCCTATGGACGAACTGCCATTACCTTCGATGCGTTCACGGGTACATGGCGACCCTTCCTCCCATCCAACCGTATTATAATCAAGCGATAAATACCAAGTGCGCTGGGGCAAGAGTGAATAATCAAGATGCGGTTATCAAGTTATCGAACTCATTCTCAAGGAATGCGACAAGGGATTCCAGTGCAGAATTTGAGAACTTATTTAAACCTGATCGCTCCAGGCCAACGCGAGCCGCATGAAGTTCACGCCTGAAAAATTCAATTACCCCAGGAAATATGTCATGCTCTTCCATTGCCTGCGTAACAGCAATTCGCACATCTTCTGGCGAGCCTGAAAGTTGTTCGAGTAACTGCGTCAGGCCATCAACACCTATTCTATCTCGCAATAAAAGAGCCGGCAAAGTCAATTTTCTTGTGGCAAGATCCGTACCCAAGGTCTTCCCTAGGCTGTCTTCCTTACCGAGGAAATCTGCTGCATCATCAAAAATCTGGTAAGCCCGGCCCAAGTGCTTACCAAAGCTTCCCATTGACTGCGACCGAGAGATATCATCACCATCGACAACAAGGGTGCCCAAGAGACAAGAAACCCGAAACAACTCAGCAGTCTTCAACTCAATGATTCGAAGATATTCACCTATTTCCAAATTCAAGTCTCCACGAAGAGTTACCTGCCGAGTCTCTCCTGCACAAACTGATCGTGTTGCCTGCGAAACCTCACGGCAAACCACCGTGGTCGGAAAATCTGATGCCAGTCGCAAGGCATGAGCAAACAAGGCATCTCCAAGAAGAACTGCAATTGATGGACCATGCTTATGAAAAACCGTTGGGCACCTGCGACGTGTTTCTGCCCCGTCAAGAATATCATCATGCACCAGTGTGGCAATATGCACCAACTCAATGACAGCAGCTGCACGTACTTGCTCCTCCAAGAATGTACCGTCTAAACCAACTCCTGAAAAATAGACTAGAATTGGCCGTAAGCGCCTGCCACTATTCTCCACAGCATAGCGCGCTAAATGACGAATCTCAGGCTCAAAAGACTCCACCTGCTCTCCAAGAAAGCCGTTCAGCCTTTTCAGAAAATCTGTTGGGACTTGAAAACCAGATTGACCACTCTTAACTGGTGATAGTGGAGCCAACACTGGATTATTCAACGACATCGGATAAACGGAAAAAATTATGAAAAGATTTGAATATTTGAGTGTAAATAAAACTTCATCGGCATGTTGCCGATATGAAAACAGAAAATTGACGCTAGTCAAGACGGGGTAATGATAGGGTTGGCACTATTAGCTTGCGCAATTTGGCTAAGTAAACTCTGGCTGAATGACCTGCGAAATAAATCAAGCAAAGAGGATGGAGCACTACCCGGTGCAACACCCTGCCCTACAGCAGCAATCTGGAT
This sequence comes from Opitutia bacterium, assembly GCA_018668635.1. GTDB lineage: Bacteria > Verrucomicrobiota > Verrucomicrobiia > Opitutales > JABJCN01 > JABJCN01. Next base: position 5,266 of record JABJCN010000091.1, on the reverse strand, counting down.
AGCGTGCCTTGGCGCAGTGGGTCTACTTGCTATAGAGGCCTTCGGGGAAAAGGTCGCTGGACTGGATGATAAACAGACCACTATCGCTTGGCATTTCATCAGCTCAATGATAGCGGCGGCGGTTCTGGAGGAGCTTGTCTTTCGTGGTTATCTTATAATCACTGGTCGGGGTAATCTGGTTCTAATAACAAGTGCAATAGTTTTCTCGCTCTTGTTTGCTCTCGCACATCCCTACCTTTGGGCCTTCAAAATAAATGAAGGGCTTACCATAAATCTTAATTCCGGAAAAGCTTGGTTTACCACAAGCTTCCTGTTTATCAAGTCACTCTGGTTCTATCACGTCCGATTTGCTTCTTGGAACCCTAGGCAATCGCTACTTCCCTCTGTAGCAGCACATATGGTCGCCAACTTAGCAACCTATGCCATAAAAGCTAAACAAGGATTTATTACTTGGTAATCGTGCCCAGAAATGAACAGCACATTTCGAAAGAAACCTTCTTTGTGATGCATGATACATGCCATCACGTCACACCCGACTACCAGGTACGCTTCTTGTGGCGATTAGCGTGAGCCCTTTTACGTCTTTTGTGCTTATTCATTTTTAAGCGACGTTTCTTTTTTAAATTACCCATAAATCTTCACGTTTTCGTTGAGGGATTTTTAAACCTTAGAATTTGGCGGCAAGTGCACCGGAAAAGCCAGACTTGATGCGACGTGCCTTGTTCTTATGTACGACATTGCGCTTGGCAGCCTTATCATATGCTGAAACTGCCTCACTCACTGCTTTTTGAGCAGTGGAGGCATCATCACTTTCCAAAGCCACTCTGGCGTTTTTAGTTAGTGATTTAAGACGTGTCTTTATGCCCTTGTTGTGTAAGGTGCGCTTGACAGTCTTACGAGCTTCTTTCTTTGCTGATTTTGTATTGGCCATTTTTATGAGGAATGGAGGAAAATTTGTTTTTGGATCGAGTTGTCAACGGAAATCCCTCGTTATTTCCAAGGAGCATAAGCCGGATTCTGTTACCAGGTTACCCTGGCGATATTCATTCATCTGCCAGCTAAAGCCAGCCCCTCCATAGGAGGATGCGGCATACCCGGAACCATTGGGCGGGTCACCCGGTCCCCTATTTTGCCTTGCACCAGACTGGGTTTACCATGCCTCCCTTGTTACCTCAGGAGCGGTGGGCTCTTACTCCACCTTTTCACCCTTACCCTGCCGAAGCAAGGCGGTCTAATCTCTGTGGCACTAGCCGTCGAACTGGTTTGTACCAGCTCTCCCTCCTTTTCAGAAGGAGTCTTACCCGATGGTGTCCGGACTTTCCTCTCCTGCACGAGGCTGGAGCGAATATCCGCTTCTTGGAAAATAACGAAAAGAAAGTATTATGCCTCGAGAGAAAAATTATTCAAGAGAGAAAACAAGTTTCCGGACATGCAAAGAATTTAAATGTAAAGAGCTGGAAAGGGCCAACTCCCTAGCCGATATATAAAATACGACCACATTGGTCACAGTGATTTATTCCTGCATTCTCACCAAAATTTTGGGCAACTTCGTTAGAAACACTTAGGTGACAACCCATACAGCGACCTTGCTGAAGAGCAACAACCCACGGTCCCTTTCGCACTTGGTTTTTAACGTGCTCGTAAGCTTGCATCCATTCACCAGATACTTCTTCTTTTGCCATATTCAGGGTTCCATTAAGTTCCTCCATCGTGGCAATAAGTTGAGTTTTTCGGTCAGTAAGAAGTTCCATCTGTCCACGAATCTCCTTCTCGCGTGCTAAAAATGACCTCTCGTCAACCAACACTTTTTCTTTTTCGGTATCAATCTCCATAAGGATCTCGATTTCCGCTTCTTCAAGGTCAGAGACTTTTTTCTCAAATCCATCAATCTCGTGGAGCATGGCCTGATACTGATCGTTTTTCTTAACCTCCAGCAATTGGCCTCGTAGTTTCTGTATCGTCTGCTCAGCCTCAGCACGATCTCCCTCCCTCTCCTTTTGCCTCAGTTCAAGCGTCCGAAGGATGTGCAACGCCTGGTCAAGAACCTCGCGTTCTGATGCAAGCTTCTTCTCCAGTATTTCGTGTTCGTTCGGAATCCCATTAAGATTTCGGGACATCTCCTCTTGGTGGATTTCCAGATTCTGGTACTTGATCAATTTATCAAAGCCTTGCTTCATTGGATAATGTATGAAGTCAACCTAGGTTTTTTGAGTTGAGTTCCGCAACCCTTTTCCTCCCCTTTCTAAATTTAATATCGAATCAAACAGCCCAGATGAATAAAAAACAAATTCAGGAAAAGGTGGAGGATGCCATCCTCGATTTCTCAATCGGCGAAGATGAAAGTGCAGAACGAAAGCTTCGGGAACTCCTTGATAAAGCCCCTGATTGTTATGATGGATGGCTAGCCCTCACAGAAGTACAACTTGCCTGCGGAGCACTTGATGAAGCTCTAGCAGCAGCAGAAAATGCACTCGCAATTAACCCAGAGGATATTCACGTCCATACAAGCCTCTCCCGAATCTGGGTTGAAAAAGGCGACAAAGACCAAGCGGAGCACCATGGAGCCCAAGCCCGCATACTGGGATGGAAAGATGAGTTAAAAAAAGACCCACCGCAGAGTTGATCGATCAGATAAATAAGAGAATAATATATTCTGAATATTCCTCCCCGTTGACAAACCCACATATTTTAACGAGTTAATTTCGCAGTATGGTTAAAAGCGCCTACGTATTTGACTTTGAACAACCCATTCGTGAGTTGGAAGACCGGCACAGACACTTATGTGAGATGGCGGAAGAAGATAATCTCGATTTGGCTCGAGAAATTGACTCTGCTCGCAAAAAAATTGAGTCCAAAATCAAGGAGGTGTACTCTCGCCTGACTTCTTGGCAAAAGGTACAAATTTCTCGTCATCCGCAACGTCCATACTCAATGGATTATATAAAGCATGCGTTTGAGGACTTTCAGGAAATACATGGGGATCGGAATTTCAGGGATGACCAAGCTATTTTCGGTGGCACAGCAAAGCTAAATGGGCGACCCGTAATGGTCATTGGTCAACAAAAGGGCCGAGATATGAAGGAGAATATACTCCGTAATTTTGGATGTCCAAACCCTGAAGGGTATCGCAAAGCACTTCGTCTAATGAAGTTGGCGGAAAAATTCAAACTCCCAATCATTACACTTGTAGATACCCCTGGAGCCTATCCAGGAGTGGAATCAGAAGAGCGACATGTGGCTGAGGCAATCGCGGTAAACATCCGAGATATGTCACTTTTAAATGTGCCCATTATCAGTGCCGTAATTGGTGAGGGTGGTTCAGGTGGGGCACTTGGTATAGCAGTTGCCGACAAAGTACTCATCTTTGAATTTGCATACTACTCAGTAATTTCGCCGGAAGGATGCGCTGCCATTCTCTGGAAGGACCGAAGCCATGCGAACGATGCAGCAGAGGCCCTCAAGCTTGAGTCTTCAAGTCTTATTAAATTAGGTGTAGCCGAGACCATTATGCCAGAACCTCTCGGTGGTGCCCATCGAGACCATGAAGCAACAGCTGCAACCTTGAGGAAAGAACTAATCTCCTCATTAGCAGAACTGGAGGCGCTGGAATCAGAGGAACGCCTGAGACTCCGCTACGAGAAGTACCGTAAAATCGGGAAATTCATTGAGAAATAGAACCTTGTTTGGCTTCTTTTCAATTTCCAAAAATTCTGTTATAAAATTCTAATTATTTAGTGTGCTCTGGGACCTTGCAGCCCGTTCTACAGCTTGAAGATAGGCATCCACGTCATTACGAGAGTGGATTTCCTGAGCTTGGCGCAAAAGTTGCGCTGCGGCTTGGTATTTGGAATCCTCAACCAACATACGTGCATGTTCAATCAAGGCATCAACAGTGTGACTCTCTGTACGAGCAGCGCGCTCAAAAGCAATTGCAGCTCGATCAAAATTCTTAATATTACGGTAGGTCTTGCCCAAAAGAATGAGAGCTTCTCCGTTATGGGGGTCCTGCTCCACAAGAGTCTGAAGAATCTCTGTCGCTTTAACAGGTTCATCTTTCCGCAAATGCAATCGCGCACGAAGATTCAAGAAATTCAATTTGTCAGCGCCCTCAAGCAAGTCTCCATATTTTTTTTGAATTTCAGCAGTAAAAACCACCGCTTCTTCTATGGCTTTTTGATTGGTAAGGTGTGTCGCCGCACGAATGTAATGGGCTGGCGGTAGATTGCCTTCCAAATCGAGGGCAGTTTTATAGGCTCCATACGCTCGAACAGGAAGCTCAAGATTCAGATATAGGTCACCAAGCAAAAGCAGGGCAGGTCCTGTCGCCTGATTCATTCGACGAAGGATTTCAAGGTTGGCAACGGCTTTGCGATGCTCACCGAGTTGATTTAGGGAATTTACCTGGGTAAGCCAATAAGCTGGATCAGTTGGGTTTTCACGAATAAGTTCATCTAGAACAGCAATAGTCTCCTCGAAACGCCCCATAGCTTCAAGACAACGAACAAGGCCATTGCGTACTGCCTTGTTTTCCGGATCACGAACAAGAGCAAATCTGTAGGCATTTTCCGCCGAACTGTAACGTCCCTGCATCAAGTGACAGTATCCAAGCATTCCATAGGTTGCACCGTCAGCATCGCCAAGCTCAAGGGATTTTGCAAGACTCACTGAAGCCGCACCGAAATCATTTTTCTGAATCAAAACATAGGCCAAGTTTTTCCGGGCACGAAGAAATGATGGATATTTTTTAAGGGCGCCTAGATAATGCTGAACCGATGACTCCAAACGGCCTTGCTGAAACTGAAGGGTGGCAAGGGCAAAGTCAAAAACCGCATTACAATCAGGATCTCCTTGAAGTTTGTTTGATAAAAGTTGAATGGCAGCAGGTTGCTCTGCAACAGCCAATTTTTTGACCTGTATGAGCAACTTATTGTCGTCACTTGATATCTTGGGTTCCACCTCCGTCCGAAGAGGAACAAATCCAAAATCCCCCATATAAACATCGATGGTATAGGGACTATAACGATTTTGTTCCTGTGCAGGTAAAATCAAAACCGTTAAAAGAAGAAAGGAAGCCTTGGCAAAGATTCGCATCATTTCAGTTCCGAAATTTAAATTTAACTGGAAGAAAAAATCGAACAGCGACAGAAACTCCATCCTTAAGCGGACTTTCATATAGGGAACTTTCTGCGGCCTTTATGGCTGCGCGGTCAAAAGCAGGGTGTGCAGATTTTTCGACTTCCAATACTTTAACTCGGCCTTCTTTGCT
>JABJCN010000033.1 GCA_018668635.1 Opitutia bacterium | reverse complement strand
TTATCCTCCCCCCCAAGGGTTCCCTGGGTTTTCAGGATTTCAGGCCATCTAGGTGGACCACCCTTCATCCATTGGTGAAGTCGTTTAGGGTTCCCGGAGGAATTTACAATATCGGCGAATTGGCCAAGCTTATCCCTTGTGCCCCGCCAGATGAGAACCTTGAAAAGGTGTGGATTCTTGCCCTTACCGACTTGAACCACCATCTTGCGAGTGCCACCATCCTTGGCAGTTGCATCACCAATAACCGCCACGGCAAGAACCTCACCATTTCCGGCATCACGAGTCAGTATCTTGACGCCTCCCACAAGCATCTCGGTTGGAACACCTGACTGTCCATTACAAATGTAAACCTCTTCACCGGCTATTGAGCCAGAAACCTCAAATGTCCTGGTAAAAACCCGCATTTCATCTTTTTCGATCAACCAGGGAGACTCCAAAACAGTGCCGGTGCCAATGCGATAAGATATGACCACTCGATCACCGTGCATATAGAGTCCTTCATAACGCCCCTGTTGACGAGGTATGGGTCCATTATTCTTGGGATGGTCCTTCCACATACCATCATGACTCCATCCTGTTTTTCGATTGGTTGCAAAATGTGCCACGCCACGCGAAGAATGATGATCAAGAAGAGCGTTCCGACCTGGATTAACCCGTACAAAACCGTCCGTCCAACCCGCGACAACACGGAGCATATCCGTATCGAAACCGACTCCTGCATTCCCTGACTTACCAACTCGAATTGCAATCACCTTGGCGGTATGTTCCCACTTCACACCCTGACCAGAAGGCTTCAGGCTGGCACTAAACGTAGGACCGAGTGCAGTTTGATTCCAGCGATGTTCAGCAGCATTGAGAATAGCGGTACAACTCAATAAAGCTAAAAGTACGATAATACAAAGGTTTTTCATATTTAAGAATGAATGGATTCGAACTCCCCTTTCTGGCAAACAATCTACATTGGCAATTGAAAACTACAAAATCGCCAAAAATACCACGGCCTAAATCCCCAAAGGAAGATATACAACCGGTTTGCAAAATACAAAAACCAATGCGATATAGGCCATGAATGTATTGACCAAGGTCTAATCAGAGACTCCCCATTCTAGTGAATCGAAATCATTTAATCGCCCTGCTTACACTCGTGATAGTGCTACTGGCACTGGGCATCCTGTGGTTTATTGACAGGGATGAACGCCTTATCGGCAAACGGCTGGATGAGTTGGCGGAAACCGTTACAATGAAAAAATTCACGCCAATAGGCACGGCAAAAGCAGCCAAGGCCTTTGATACATTCTTTTCAGATCCAGTTACCATAAAAACGAACTATGATGAAATTGATGGCAACCACACTCGTGAAGAACTTCGTAGTCTATTCCTTCATGGACGTACTGTCTCCACGTCCATTCATTTACACTTTGATACACCTGAATTTATCACCTGTAAAAACAAGATGGCAAAACTCCGAACCCACGCCATCTTGACAATTGACTTTAAAGACGCAGAAAGCGGTCAGGAACAACGCAATCTCATAATCAATTTCAAAAAGCTCTCAGGCAAGTGGATGATTTATAAAATTTCTGATTCCACATATAAATAATTCCCCTGTTTCAAGACTCCACACAACCGATGAAAGGTTTCCATTTAGCTTTAATTCTTCTTTTGGCCCCAATACTGCATGGAGCTAAAAAGCCTAATTTTATATATATAATGTTGGATGATGCCGGGTACGGTGACTTCAGCTGTTTCGGTCAGGAAAAGTTCAAGACGCCTAACATCGACCGCATGGCCAAGGAAGGTATGCGCATGACTCAGTTCTACTCAGGCAGTACAGTTTGTGCCCCTGCCAGATGTAGCCTGATGACCGGTTTGCACACCGGACACTGTCAGGTTCGTGGAAACCGGGAGATCCAACCGGAAGGCCAAGCTCCACTGAAGGATGGCACCCCCACCCTTCCGTTAATCCTTTCCAAGGGAGGCTACAAGACGGGAATGTTCGGCAAGTGGGGTCTCGGTTCGCCCGGCTCCGCCAGTGATCCCGCCAATCACTTCGACACCTTCTACGGCTATAACTGCCAACGTCAGGCCCACACCTACTACCCGGGACATCTTTGGAGTAACAAGGAGAAGGTCCCACTGGATGGTCATACCTACGCCCACACCCTGATCGCTGATCAAGCCCTCAAATTCATAAGAAAAAATAGTAAAAAACCCTTTTTCGCCTACATCCCCATAACCATCCCCCACGCTGCGATGCAAGCACCGGAATCCTACGTGGCGCCCTTTCGCAAGAAGTTCCCTGAATTCAAGGACTTGATTGGTAAATACAGCCATGGGACCAAGGTAAAAAACCCTATTGCAGCATTCGCGGGAATGATGACCCTCGCCGATGAGGATATTGGAAAAATCCTTGATCTGCTAGAAGATTTAAAGATCGACGAGAATACTTTTGTCCTTCTCACGTCTGATAACGGCCCCCACTATGAAGGTGGCCATAAACCGCAATTTTTTAATAGTAACGGTCCTCTAAAGGGCCACAAGCGAGACCTTTTTGAAGGTGGGATTAGAGTCCCAACCATCGCTTGGTGGCCTGGCACGGTTAAGGCAGGCACCGACAATGAACACATTAGTGCATTCTGGGATATGCTTCCAACCTACTGTGACCTTGCCGGCATTGATGCACCGAAAAACGATGGTATTTCCTTTGCCCCTTCCCTTCGAGGCAGTGAACAACCTGAACACCCCTACCTATACTGGGAGTTCCACTCACATGGGGGGAAGCAGGCCATCCGCAAAGGCAAGTGGAAAGCCATCCGTAACAATGTCAAAAAGACAACAAAAACGCCGATCGAACTCTTCAATCTCGAGGAGGATATCGGCGAAACAAAAAATATTGCCGACCAACACCCGAAAATCATCAAGGAACTTGAGCAACTAATGGATGAAGCCCACGAACCACATCCCAACTACCTGTTCGCATCAGACAAGAAATAGAAAGTGCCAGAAAAACAAAATCTTGATGGATTCTGGACGCCACGGCGAACCTGGGGTCTGTTGATATTTGGGGCAATGACCGGAGTGGTTCTCCTACTAATTTTTGACCCGAATCAAAAAAACTTCTTCCCCATCTGTGTACTGAACGAAACCACTGGGCTAAACTGTCCCGGTTGTGGGGCAACCCGGGCAACCCATGCTTTGGTTCATGGAGATCTGGCCACTGCTTTCGACAAGAATCCCTTGTTCATTCTTTTTATCCCATTTTTTGCCTATTTGGCGATTCGATCGGGCTGGCCGGCCTTGATTCATAATAAATGGAAACCTGTCGCTTGCCCCACAAGAATCCTTACATTGCTAACGATTGTTGTTCTTACATATGGCATCCTCCGCAACCTCTCCCACCCGGCGCTCGCGTGGATGGCACCCTGAGTAATATAGTCTTTTCTCATATTTCTTAAACAGTGATGAAGGAACTTCACTGCTTGATTGAATTCCTCGCAAATTAATCTTGTTTCATTAACCAAGGCATAGAATGAATAGGCTTTTAGCCCTTTGAAATCGACACCGGAAATAAATTGCAAAAAATAGAGAAACTGGACCATTTCCTCGTTCACGCTCTATCAAAATAGTGCTGGTTTTCAAAATACCCCTAGGGTAAATAGCTTTGCAATGGGTATTGTAATAGATTGAATTAAATGAACAACATTAAGCGGTTACACCCAATTTGCTGGCTATTCATTGGTTGCCTTTCATTGCATTCTGCAAGGGAGGATTCCCCAAGAGATTTTGATTCAATCCGAACCAATCACTGGTCATGGAAGGGGTTGCAAGACCCCAAACCACCAAAGGTGAAGGCACAGCATCGTGTCCGTAATGATATTGATCGTTTTATTATTTCGAAATTGGAGAGTGAGGGGCTTGGCCTTAGTGAAGAAGCAGATGCAAACACCCTGAATCGACGGACGCACTTCGACCTGGTGGGTTTGCCACCGGGAACTGTCGACCTCCCGGAAAACAGCAACCTGATCGACGGACTGATGAGTAGTCCGCATTATGGAGAACGCTGGGCGCGACACTGGCTGGATGTCGCCCGATATGCAGAAAGTCATGGTTTTGAACAGGACTACGATCGACCACATGCCTACCATTTCCGAGACTTTGTCATTCAGGCCCTTAATAACGATATGCCTTTTGACCAATTTGCCCGTTGGCAATTGGCCGGGGATGAAATTGCGCCAGACAACCATCTGGCAATGATGGCCACTGGTTTCCTTGGTGCCGGCGTTTTCCCCACGCAACTCACTGAAAAGGAATTTGAATCAGCACGCTATGACGAGCTTGACGATATGGCCAATACGACAGGCATGGCATTTCTGGGCCTAAGCATAGGATGTGCCCGTTGCCATGACCATAAATTCGATCCCATCACAATAAAGGAATACTACCAGTTTGTATCTACGTTTGGCCTAACAATCAGAAGTGAGATTGACATCCCCATTCCAATGCCGGACGGAAACCAGAAACAGGAAAAATGGAGGATAGAAAAGGAACGGTTATCCAAAGAATTGAGTACATTTGAACGTGATGAACTACCAAAGCGCTTTCTGGCATGGGCGCAAGAACCACCAAAAGATGCTTCAGGCATTACAGACTGGCTCACGCTGGGTGACATCCAGCCCAAGTCTCTGGATGGATCGAAATTTTCTCATCAAGGGGATGGTTCCTTTATCGTGGGTGGACCCAACCCGGCCAATGACCGATGGGTCCTGACAGCCAAGGTCAATCTTCAACAAATCACAGCTTTACGCATTGAGGCATTGACCGACAAGTCAATGAGACATAACGGCCCCGGACGTGCGGGCAACGGAAACTTCGCTCTCAGCGACATACGCGTATATGCAAAGAGGACTGGAGAAGGTGGCAAGGGAAAGGTTGTCAAGTTGGTCAATCCCCGTGCAGACCACCAACAAAACACCAGCAACCTATCTGTCGCATCATCCATAGACAACGACAAGCGTAAATCCGGTTGGGCCATCGACGGACAGATTGGGAAACCACATCTCGCCGTTTTTGAATTCGCCCAACCCCTTGTGTTTAAGGGCGCATCTGTGCTGACCATCGAGATGGATTTCTTTGTTAACACCAGCCATACCATCGGTCGTCCAAGATTCTCAATCTCTTCTCATCCCGCGCCACCACTGAAAGGCAAATCGAAGGACCAGGCTCTGGCAACTCTCCTAAAGGCAGTCGGTAAGCCCGGTACATTGGAGAACCTATCCCAAGACAGGATTAAGGAGCTTGAGAAACACTACCGAACATTGGATGCCAAGTGGCTGGAGCTTAACGGAAAAATCGACAGGCACGAATCCAACAAACCCGTGGCAAAAAAAGTTAAAGTCATGGTTTCAAGCGAGGGATACAAACCATTAAAGCACCATGCCGATGGGCGAGGGTATCCCCACTTCTACAAGGAAACTCACTTGCTCGACCGCGGTGATCCAAACCTCAAGAAAGAAATTGTAAATTCAAGCTTCCTGCCCCTCCTCCTTCGCAATGGGAAACAATCCTCCCACTGGCAAAAGACCGCGCCCAACAATGCCCGAACTTCGCACCGCCGAAAAGCCATGGCAGAATGGTTGACTGATCTTGAGAATGGTGCAGGACACGTTGTGGCCCGGGTCATTGCCAACCGGTTATGGCAGCATCATTTTGGACAGGGACTGGTGAAAACGCCCAATGATTTTGGCAACCAAGGTGAAAAACCCAGCCATCCCGAACTCCTTGATTGGTTGGCCAATCGCTTGATTGAAAACGACTGGCGTTTGAAACCCATGCACAAGCTTATTCTCGACAGCTCAACATGGAGACAAAGCTCGCGACAAGTTGAGGGAAAAGACAAAAGGGATGGCAGTTTATTGGCCTGCTACCCAACCCGTCGACTTGAGGGTGAGGTACTTCGGGACAGCATTCTGGCCGTCAGCGGAAGACTGGACAGGACCCTTTACGGTAAGGGAACATTGAATGAAGCAAGTGTCCGTAGAAGCATCTACTTCCAGATAAAAAGAAGTCGTCTCATCCCCTGTATGCAGTTGTTCGATGCACCTGAACCACTGGTCAGCCAGGGCCGCCGCATCAGCACCACGATTGCCCCGCAGGCTCTTTTATTCATGAACGGTCCGCACATTCGAAAGTGTGCAGAGGAATTCACCAAAACGCTGACACAGAAAGACCCCTTGATCGCCGCCTATGAAAAAGCCCTCGGTCGCAAGCCTGAGATAGAGGAGGAACAAACCAGCAGGGTATTCCTCGAGCAACAGGCAAAAGCCTACAAGGCCGCCGGACAAAACAACCCCGAACAACTTGCCCTAACCGACCTGGCACAAACCCTCTTCGCACTCAATGAATTCAGCTATATTCGGTAAAGCTATGAAACAGGATACTACAAATCTTTCATTTTCTCATCCGATAAACCGACGACGGGCGCTACAGAAAGCAGGTATGGGTCTCGGCGCCCTTGGATTGACCAGTCTCCTTCATGAAGAAGGCCTTCTTAACGCTGCAGTCAACCCACTGGCACCGAACAGGCCACATTTTGGAGGAAAGGCCAAGTCGGTCATCTGGATTTTTGTCAACGGCGGCCCAAGTCATGTTGATACATGGGACTACAAGCCCGAATTGGAAAGACGAAATGGACAGACTCTGGATGGATTTGACCGTTTTACAGGATTCTTTGCAAATGCAGTTGGCGGACTCATGCAAAGTCCTTTTAAATTCAACCGACAGGGACAATGTGGAAAACACGTCTCTGAAATATTTCCCCACCTTGGAAGGCACGTGGACAAGATGGCATTTATCCACTCCGGCCACACAGAGTCAAACAACCACAGCCCAGCCCTTTTCATGATGAACTGCGGTCTGCCCCGCATGGGTTATCCCTGCGCAGGTTCATGGATTACCTATGGTCTCGGATCCACCAGTCGTGACCTCCCATCATTTGTAGTCATGAGCGACCCTCTCGGACGTGGACTACCCAAGGGACATGCGGCAAACTGGGGTGCAGGTTTTCTGCCCAGTGTATTTCAAGGCACCCATTTCCGTCCGAAAGGAGACCCGATTGACAACCTGCACCGACCGAGTGTCCAGGACGATGCACAACAACGCCGCCAACTCGACCTTTTAGCCAAATTAAACAGAAAAGACCTTGCGAAAAGGCCTTATGAAGAGGAACTCGCTGCCCGTATTGAGAGTTTCGAATTGGCCTACCGAATGCAGACCGCAGCACCTGATGCTCTCGATTTAAAAGAGGAGCCAGAACACCTCAAGAAACTCTATGGTCTTGATATCAAGAAAAGTACACACTTCGCTGCACAGTGCATGATGGCAAGACGACTTGTCGAGCGTGGCACCCGTTTTATCCAGATTTACTCCGGCGGAATGGCAAACCAACGAAGTTGGGATGGGCACAGTGACATCAAGGGCAATCATACAGGTTTTGCCCAGGAAACTGATAAGCCAATCGCAGGACTCCTTGCCGATCTGGAACAACGCGGCATGCTGGATGAAACACTGGTTGTATGGGCAGGGGAATTTGGCCGATTACCCGTAGCCCAAAAAGGTGGAAAACCAGGACGGGATCACAACCCACACTGCTTCAGTGCATGGATGGCAGGTGGTGGAATAAAGGGAGGTGTGTCCTATGGCGAATCTGATGAGATCGGGCACAAGGCCGCTGTCAACAAGGTACACGTCAATGATTTTCACGCCACAATCCTGCACTTGCTCGGCCTAAATCACGAAACACTGACCTACCGGTATGGAGGGCGTGATTTTCGCCTGACAGATGTGGCTGGGGACGTCATTCGGGATATCATTGCCTGAATAGTTTGTATAAAAGATCTGCCGGAAAATGCTTTCCGGCTTGCACATAGGGAGCACAATACTCCCCCCGCCAAAGTCTCCTATGACAAACTTTCTTACTATGTAAGTAATTTCTTACTTGCAATGCAGTAAGCCGAAAATCATAGTTAAAAACATGAACATACAGTACAGTCTCGATCACGAAACCATCCTCGCGAACCAGGAACGCAATGTGCATCTGGTCCTTAAGCTTACCGCCCCGAAGCGGGAATCCAACACACGTGAACCCATCGCGTTCAATGTCGTCCTTGACCGAAGTGGATCGATGCAGGGGCAGCCTCTTCACCAGGCCAAACTGGCTTGCGAACGTGTAATCCAGAATCTACGCAATGACGATTTATTCTCCCTTGTTATTTTTGACAGTGAAGCGGAATTGATAATTCCTCACCGTAAAATTGGAGAACAAAACCGACCGCAACTCATCCAGCAGGTCCGAAGCATCCAGACCCGTGGAAGCACAAACCTTACCGGTGGTTGGATGCTTGGTCGCGATGAAATCCGACACACACCAAAAGGCATCCCCCGCCGGATCCTTCTACTCAGTGACGGATGCCTTAACCAGGGAATAACAGAACCGGCACAAGTTCGGGAAATCATGAGTAAAGGCTACACGAATGAAGGTATCCGGACATCCTGCCTTGGGTTTGGGGACCATTATAACGAGGAACTACTCGCCGACATCGCAACCGCCACCCATGGAAGCTTTTATGACGTAAAGACAGAGGATAATCTTCCTGGAATCTTCGCAAAGGAATTGGAGGGACTCCAACAAATTTCCATCCAAAACCTGCGCATCGCTGTAAAAGCAGGAAAAGGCACCCGTGATTGGGATACGATTGATGATCTCCCCAAGGTAACAAGGGATGATGGTATCAAGGAAGTCTCCGTCGGCGACATACTCAGTGAGGAGGAGCGTGTTATTACGTTCAAAATCAACACCAAGTCGCTCCCCCTTCATCTAAACGGAAAAAAGGACCCAAAACTCCTGACCCTTGGGTTTACTTTCGATGCGCTGGGGAATGACACCACGATCTCCAAGGAGCAAAAGCAGGTAATACGAATAAGGATAACAGAGAACCCAGACGAGGTGGTTATCAATAAATCCATTCTCGGTCCCCTCTCCATTCAACAGGCGGGATTAATCATCCGACAAGCCTACGACCTGCGTAATCAAGGTCAGGTAAAGGAGGCGCAGGAACTGCTCCAGAAACAGATCGATGAACTGCGTTCCTATAACAACGCGGTCACAGGGGAAGCCATTGACTCACTCCTCCATGTCCTGCGTCGCCTAGAGGCATGGACACTTCGTGACCAGAAAATGGCCATGTATTCCAGCAAGTCTTACCGGAGACATCGCTCGATGGAATCCTGGTCGTCTGAGGATATGCCATCTCCCTCATTCAAGAAATAATCAAGGCTTCCAAAGTAGATTCAATTCCTGCCAATCCATTAAGATGAAGCGCTCACAGGACTGAGACCTCTACACTTTCGGTTCCCAGCCCTTTCGATATTCCCTTGACCAAAGTGTTTCCATATCAGAGGTGGCATTTTGAATCCTGCGCTTATGCGAATCGAAGTCCAAAGCCCCTTCTGTCTGGTAGGCAATATTGGCCAAGTGGCACCAGAGGGTACAGGACTGACCAACCGCAATCTCCGAATTGAGCTTCCCGTCCCCGCGGATGGCGTCAATGAAGTTCTTGAAATGAGGCACATCGCCTGTTGACCCGGACTGCTTCTCCAGTTCCTTTCCCTTGGAATCGTAAAGCATATAACTGTTACCACCAGTCATGGATAGGGATCCCCCCTGGCCATAGAATGCAACGAATGGCAGGTTCTCCTGCATACGTCGATGGCAACTGGTACCGCTCCAGACAGCCATGGATTCACCAAAGTCAAAGGTTGCATCCCCTGTGTCCGGGGTTTCCTGGTCATCATCGTGATGATAACGACCACCAGTGTAGGTTACCCGCCGGGGAAGATCAACACCAAGGCCCCACCGGGAGAGGTCCAGCGCGTGGATACCATTGTTGGCCATCTCTCCACCGCCATAGTTCCAGTGCCAATGCCAGTTGTAATGAACCAGATTATCCTTATAGGGACGCTCGGGGACAGGCCCCTGCCAAAGTGTATAGTCCAAATGAGCAGGAACCTTGACAGGCTTGCCCCGACCAATGCTACCCCTTGAGCTTCGGTACCAGCAGCGAGAGGAAAACACTTTCCCAATCACCCCCTCGTGCAACCGATGGACAGCCTCGATAATCTTGTCATAACTGCGACGTTGATTGCCCATCTGGACAAGTCGCTTGTACTTCCTGGCGGCCTTGACCATAAGCTCAGCCTCAGCGGCATTGTGACTACCCGGCTTTTCTACGTAAACATGCTTACCGGCAGAGCATGCAAGGATAGTTGCTGGTGCATGCCAGAAATTCGGGGCAGCAATTGTCAATGCATCAACCTCACCATCATCCAAAATTTCACGGAAGTCAGTTACTCCCTTAACGGGTGATTTCTGTTTCTTTGCTACCTCGGCCTTACCGCGAGACAATCGATTACGATCCACATCACAAACATAAGCTATCTCAACATTCTCTACGCCAAGCAGGCTCCGAATATGAGAAAGGCCGCGACTCAAGCCCATAACTCCGACACGCACCCTTCGACTTGGTGCCTTGGCTGCGCTTAAGGCTCCCGCATTGAAAGCGAAAGCACTGGAAACAGCGGTATTCTGCATGAAATGACGACGAGAGTATTCTGATTTCATTGAAGTTAACTGATTTATAAAATTCGAATAGGTATTGGGACAATAAAATGCACAGAAGGTGAAGGACAAGGGGATAAAAAACTTGCGGGATTTTAAAGTTGCATTGCAATATACCAAGGATGATCCGGTTGCCCCCCATTCTCCCTTTTTTTTTGGCACTCATGCAAAGCAATGGGGAAGAATTAAAGCTTGGTCTAATAGGTTTGGACACATCGCATGTGGTCGCATTCACCAAAATACTAAATGATCCCTCAGCCAAAGGGCACGTAACTGGTGCCAAGGTAATCGCTGCATTCAAGGGAGGAAGCAATGATATAAAGGCCAGTTATGAGCGAATTGATAGATTCACCAAGATACTTCAGGAAACCTATTCGGTAAAGCTTTACCCATCCATCCCTGAACTCTGTAAGAACATCGATGCCATACTTCTTGAGAGCGTGGACGGAAGGACACATCTCGAACAGGCAAGGCAGGTCATTCTCGCCGGCAAACCCCTTTACATCGACAAGCCACTGGCAGGTTCACTGAAAGACGCCATCAGTATTTACCAACTCGCTGCCAAACATGGTGTTCCCATTTTTAGTTCATCATCATTACGATGGGGAAAAAATTCTCAGGCAGTCCGCAATGGATCCATTGGTCAGGTCACCCATTGCGAGACCTTTAGTCCCTGCAGTATTGAACCCACTCACCCCGATCTATTCTGGTACGGCATTCATGGAGTGGAGTCCCTTTTCACCGCCATGGGGACAGGATGTAAAACAGTAAAGCGGGGAAAGTCTGCGGATGGACGCATTGAGGTCACCGGCATATGGGAGGGTGGACGAATCGGCATATTCCGAGAAGGTAAGGGTTACGGTGGGCATGCCAGGGGAACTACAGGTGAATCCGATGTCGGTTCCTATGATGGTTACGCTCCAATGGTGGCTGCTATCATAAAATTTTTCCAGACAGGTAATCCTCCGGTATCCGCTCGCGAAACCCTTGAGATTTACGCATTCATGGCAGCTGCCGATAAAAGTAAGCAGAAAAAGGGAAGCAAAGTCCCACTCCCGGCTATTCCAAGAATATTTAACAACTGAGTGGCCTGCCCTCATGGGTAGAAATCGAAAAATCATTGATCATGATTCAATTCATCAAGAAACCCCATTTAGAACCTATTGATTAAGCGACAACCATCATCAGAAAACACCCCGTTTCGCCTTAGAACAAAATAGATTTATAAATAAGACAAGGGACTGAAGGTATTTCCATCTTGCAGTTCATCAGACAACCATTTCGCTTACACGCCTCATATTATGAAACATAAAATGAAATATCATCTTCTTGCCACCCTACTAATTTCCTCATTGATGATGGGAAAAAACCGACCCAACATCCTCTTCGTCTTCACGGACGATCATGCACCTCACGCCATAGGCGCCTACAACGGTTGGCTTAAACCGGTAAACCCCACACCAAACATCGACCAACTAGCAAGCCAGGGCATGCTCTTTGAGAAAAGCTTCTGCACCAACTCCATCTGCGGACCCAGTCGCGCTGTAATCATGAGCGGCAAACACAGCCACAAGAATGGCTTCATGAACAACGGGAACTCCTTTGACTGGAACCAGCAAATCTTCCCCAAGCTTCTCCAGAAGGTCGGGTACCAGACCGCCATATATGGCAAAAGTCATCTCAAGGGAAAACCCCAGGGATTCAATGACTGGGCGGTTCTACCAGGACAAGGCCTTTACTACAATCCCGACATGATCTTTGCCGATGGCAGAAAGCGTATCGATGGTTACTGCACGGATGTTGTCACGGATCTTGCGGTTGAATGGCTCACGGAGAAACGAGAGAAAGATAAACCCTTTATGTTAATGGTACAGCACAAGGCACCCCACCGGAACTGGATGCCTGCCCTGCGCCACCTGAACCTCTACGATGATATTGAGATCCCCGAACCTGCCACCCTTTTTGACAAATGGGAGGACAACGCCCCTCCAGCACGTCATCAGGAATTGGAAATCGATCGCCACATGGATCTGAACTACGACCTCTTTGTTGATCTTACACCTGAATACAATCAACCAGCTTCGCAGAAAAGGCAGGATCGCTCCGCATGGCACAACATGAAGCGTATGTCCGAGGAACAATTAACAACATGGCGTGCTGCATATGGCCCCAAGGATGAAGCCTTCCACAAGGCCAACCTAAAGGGAAAGGAACTGGTTCGCTGGAAATTCCAACGCTATGCCAAGAACTATCTACGTTGCGTAAAAGGCGTTGATGAATCCATTGGCCGACTCCGAGAAACCCTCAAGGAGCTTAAAATCGACGATAATACTGTTGTAATCTACTCATCCGACCAAGGCTTCTACATTGGAGACCATGGCTGGTACGACAAGCGATGGATGTACGAGGAATCACTAATGATGCCATTTATCGTGAAATGGCCCGGCGTCACCAAACCCGGTTCAAGGGATAGGCATCTCGTCCAGAACCTGGATTACGCAGAGACCTTCCTCGAAATGGCAGGAGCAAAAGTGCCCGAGGATATGCAGGGCGCCTCCCTGGTCCCTCTACTAAAGGGTGAAAAACCCAAGGATTGGCGCAGGAGTATCTACTATCATTACTATGAGTACCCAAGTGTCCACATGATCCCCCGTCACTATGGGATTCGTACCAACCGTCATAAACTCATGCATTTCTATCAGTTCGGGGAGGAATGGGAGCTTTACGATCTCAAGACCGACCCCGACGAACTCCACAACCTGTATGGTCAAAAAGAACACGCCAAGATAACCGCCCAGTTGAAGAAACAGCTGCTTAAGCTCCAGAAGCACTACCAGGACGACAGTGATATCTCGGAGAAACCAGTGGCATGGCAAAAACAGGTCCGGCCCGGAGAGTGAGCATTACTGGCACCTACCCAAACCTGTATCAAGAAACATGCTACCGGGAATCAAGCAATTTGACCTAAGTGGCCGGTCGGCCATTATTACCGGAGGATCCAAGGGTCTTGGAGAGGCCATGGCTGCCGGACTGGCATCCGCAGGTGCAAACATCCTACTTGTAAGCCGTAATCTTGACGAGGCCAACACAACTGCCAGGGCCATCGCTGATGATTTTGGCATCCGGGCCATTGGCCATTGTGCAGATGTCACCGACCAATCAGCAACAGAGGCCATGGTTGCCCTCGCCCTTGATGAATTCGGAAAGGTCGACATACTAATCAACAGTGCCGGCATCAATATACGTGGAGCCATTGATCAAATCTCCCTTGAGGAATTCAAGCAGGTACAGGACATAAATGTAACCGGGACCTGGTTGTCCTGTCGCGCGGTCGTCCCGCACATGAAGGAGCAACAGTTTGGTCGAATCATCAACCTCTCCAGTACCCTCGGCCTGGTTGGCCTTGCAAACCGAACACCCTACACCTCCAGCAAGGGTGCGGTCACCCAAATGACCCGGTCTTTATCCCTGGAACTTGCCCATCATGGCATCACCGTCAATGCCATCTGTCCCGGACCCTTTCTGACTGACATGAACACCCCCATTGCCAACACCGAGGAAGGAAGGAAGTTCATCGTCGGCGCTACTGCACTTGAAAGATGGGGCGAATTACGGGAAATCCAGGGAGCCGCCCTTTTTCTGGCAAGCGAAGCCGCAAGTTATACCACTGGGATCAACCTGCCTGTCGATGGTGGGTGGACTGCCCGATAGAACTTCTCCAGCGCAATACTTGGATTACCTGACAACGATCAAACACTTGATATCATGAAATTATTTCGTAGATCACCAATCATCACATGTCTGGCCATTGCATTTCTGGGTTCCCCAACCCTTGTGCTGGGAGACGATTTGCCCAAGACTCTACAGAAGCGCATCGACAAGGTCATTGCCAAGGCACATGCCCGCCCACTGCAAAGTGATGTGAACACCCCATGGGTTGTCATGCACGCAGTTGTGGCATTCGAGAAGGACCTTGAGGTGTTTGATATCGGGGCAAACAAGAAACTGAATGCCATAGATTATCTAACTCAACACGCGAAGTTTGACGGCCAATTGATCTATCAGGATCGCAACGGTGTACCCGCACTAAAGACCCGGGGGCCCGGGGACAAATCCTTCCTGGTCCAGGACCATGTGGATCAGTACCTATTCGCCTACGCAGATGCCGGGGTAAGCCTTGACCGGGAAATCATTGCACGGACAGGTCGTAAGTTCACCGTCCGTGATAAACTGGATTTCGCCCAAAAAGGGTTTCGGGAAAATCAGGAACTTGGGTGGACCTTGGTCGCGCTGTCAACCTACCTTCCATTTGATAAGCAGTGGATGGCTCAAGACGGGAAGAAATACAGGGTCGAGGATGTGCTGCGCATATCCATCCAGCGTGACCCGCGCCGGGAGACCGAGGGTGGTCCGCACCACCTCTACGGCGTTGCCTACGCCTTGGACAAATACCTAAAGAAAGGAGGCAAACTGAAGGGAACATGGCTGGATACCCGCAAATATTTGGAAAAGTACATCGGTGTGGCCAAAGAGTACCAACAGGAAGATGGAGCTTTTTCTGCCGCTGTCTTTCACCGCTCAATGAGACCCCGCACACCTCGCCATCTGGTCAGCACTACCGGACATGCACTGGAATGGATGTCCGTGGCCATGAATGCAGAGCAATTAACGCAACCCTGGATTCTAAAGGCAGTTGAACGATTGGTCACCGACCTTGAGAAATTTCCCACCAAGGTTTTTAGTGACGGTGGACTTTATCATGCAGTGCATGCCCTAAGACGCATTCAGGAAGCCACAAAATGAGCTAAAAATCAGCTTTTTTCCTATTAGCTTAAATCCCTCTTGAAATCCCATTAACTGACTGCTTGGATGCAGTTAAATATAAAACCATAACCAGATTATAAAATCCATGCCTAACAAATTAGCCCGTCGTAATTTTATCGCAGGATCCTTGGCTTTCCCAGCCATTGTCCGCGCCCAGAACCAGAACAGCAAGCTTCAGGTTGGCTTTGTTGCAGTTGGCGGCCGTGCTGGTGCACACGTCAATGAATCACACAAGGAAGGAGCCCAGTGCGTTGCCTTTGCCGAGGTGGACAAGAGCCGCTGGGGTGGCGCGCTTGGAAAGCCCGGATGGAATGAAGCCAAGGGCTATACCGACTGGCGAGAAATGTTTAACAAACATGGCAAGGAACTTGACGTGGTTTTTGTTGCAACTCCTGATCATACCCACTTCTCGCCGTCAATGACAGCAGTTTCCATGGGAATTCATTGCTACACGGAGAAACCCCTTAGCTGGTCAGTCACAGAAGCTCAAATGTTGACCAAAGCCTATGCCAAGCAAAAAAATGTAGTTACCCAAATGGGAAACCAGGGTCATGGTGGCCAAGGTTGGCGTCTGGCGTATGAATACGTCAAAGGAGGCGCTGTAGGAGATGTTCTTGAATTTCATACATGGACCAATCGACCGGTCTGGCCACAAGGAGGGAAACGTCCTGAAGGATCGGATCCGATTCCAGAGAATTTGGACTGGGACTGCTGGATCGGCCCGGCGCCGATGCGCCCATTCAAGGGTGCTCCCGGGGGAAAGGGGAAAGGCCCATACCATCCGTTTAATTGGCGTGGAGTTGCTGATTTTGGTTCCGGCGCCCTTGGTGATATGGCCTGCCACACCACTGATGGCATTTATGCAATCATGGACTGTGGTTATGCAGCAACAGTTGAGCCTCTAATGATGACCGGTCCCGTGGGTGACCAGTTTCCCGCCGGCATGACCGTTAAGGCAACCTACCGAGCCACAAAAGACCGACCAGGATTTGCCACATACTGGTACGAAGGCAAAACAAAGAATGGCAAGGACAATATGCCTGACACGCCAGAAGAATTAAAGGCAGACAATCTCAAGCTGCCCCGCACCGGAAACCTCATAGTGGGAACTAAAGGCAAGATGCTTGTGGGAGGTGACTACTGGAACAGTCCAAGAGTTATTCCTGAAGCCAAACGCAGGGAATTTGGTCGTCCCAAACAGTTGCTGGAGCGTTCACCGGGGCACCACAAGGAATTCTTTATGGCCTGCAGAGGTGAAAAGCCCAGGGAATTCAGCCAGTCAAACTTCTCATACTCCGGCCCGATGACCGCGAACATACAACTGGGCAATCTTTGTGTGCGTGCGGGAAAGAAGATTGAACTCGACAAGAAAGGCAAC
Organism: Opitutia bacterium; assembly: GCA_018668635.1. Classification (GTDB taxonomy): domain Bacteria; phylum Verrucomicrobiota; class Verrucomicrobiia; order Opitutales; family JABJCN01; genus JABJCN01. The sequence goes on along the minus strand of JABJCN010000033.1, from coordinate 6,254 downwards.
ATCACGAACGACAAGTCCATCAACAAAATGGCTTGGCGTGAACCGCGCAAAGGTTTTGCCCCACTTAAATCTGTATAATTATTTATATATAATAATTGAAAAGGGGTGCCTTATGGCACCCCTTTTTTTGTAATAGTTGTAAATTGCCAAGGACAGGCCATCAGAACAAGTGAGCTTGTTTTCGCTTGAAAATCGACCGGACACTCACATTTTGCTTAAAGTTTTTTGTGATAAAAGTCGCACAGATACTCTCCTTTTCTGCAGCGCTATCGGCAATAAAATTGCCGTGGTTTGCCCTGCAGTTATTTGCATGGGTTGGAATGTTTTTAAATTACAGTCAGGTGACGGATTCTTGGGAGAATGCGATACAGATGACATTTGACCAGGAATACCGTTGCGAAATCTGCAAGTCATTGGATCTAATAATAGATGATTCGACAGATGAACAAAATTTGACTGAGACAAGTGAAATCAAACTTTTAATACCAAGCTCAAAGGAAATTTCTCTAGATCAGGCACAGGTTCTCGTGAGGGTTCCATCCGATAGTCCGGAAATGCGATATAGATCCAAGAGACCACAATTACCCCCACCCAGACCCATCAGGCTTTAACCTGATTTTCGAACCGGTCTTCAAACACCTTCATTCCAATATGTTCAACAAGAATGAACATAATTGGACTTATCTTGGTTTAGCTAATTTGGCATACTTATGCCTTGGCACAAATATATAATTTAAAACTAAAAATACTAATGAAAAAAATACTTCAATCCCTCACTATATTTTCACTCAGCGCGGCGACCTTGTATCAGGCAAACGCCCACTGGACATCAAAGCGACCGGATGGTCATGCACCCATAGGAGTGATGGCAGACCACAAGCATGCCAAAGGGGAATGGATGCTCTCCTACCGCCATATGTCCATGGAAATGGACGGAATAAGCATCGCTCCCGGATATACGATGCGACCAACCGAAATGTCAATGGACATGAACATGTTTGGTGCAATGTATGCACAATCTGACCAATTGACATGGATGCTAATGGCTAACCATCTCGATAACGAAATGAAGATGACCAATGGGATGATGAACAGTCAGATGCAAAGCAAGGGCTTGGGCGATCTCTCCATCGCCGGCCTTTTCGATATAAATTCATGGGATGAAGAAGCCCTTATTGGAACCATTGGCTTGAGTATTCCAACCGGATCCGTTGACGAGAAGAAGGCAGGTAGCACTCAACGTCAACCGTACGCAATGCAACTGGGTTCAGGTACCTTGGACATTCGACCTGGAATTACATATCTTGGTCAAAATGAAGAATATTCGTGGGGCGCACAGATAGCTGCAGTCATTCGGACAGGCACAAACGACAATAATTATTCACTTGGAGATAGATGGAATGCAACCGCATGGATAGCGAGGAAACTAAGCAACAACCTCAGCGCCTCCATTCGCCTTACCGGTGAACGCATCGGTAGCATTGATGGAAGTGACTCAAACATAGGAATGCTTATGATGTCTCCCTCCAATAATACAGCAAATTCAGGCGGCGACATCATTTCCGGTTCAGGCGGTATCAATTACCTTTTCAAGAACGGGCATCGTCTCGCCCTGGAGTATCAAATTCCCCTTGATCAGGATTTGGATGGTATACAGATGGAGAGGGATAACACCGTCACACTCGGCTGGCAATACGCATGGTAGAACAATAATTTCCAATAAATATTGGAGTCACGGGGCTCCGTCTCGGGTTTTGTAGAGGATTCCCAAGGCGGAGCCTCTCCCTTACATTTCAAGAAAAATTCCACAATCCCAATAACTCTTCCAAACTTCATTATTGCAAACCTCTCATCATTTCCCATTAACTGCCGCACCCAATGGCTGAGACAATCAAACTTCAAGGTACCCATACTGCACTAGCAACACCAATGGCTAATCGTAAGGTTGACTATGTTAGCCTCGAAAAGTTGGTCCAGACCCAGATCGATGCAGGAATCGAAGGGGTACTTGCCGTTGGGACTACAGGGGAGTCCCCCACCCTCTCCCATAACGAGCATTGTGAAGTTATCCGCAAGACCGTAGAGTTTGCTAACGAAAAAAGCTTGGTTCTCGCTGGTTCAGGATCAAATTCCACACGGGAAGCGGAACGCCTGTCCAGGGAAGCACAGGATTCAGGTGCGGATGCCCTTCTCCTCGTTGCACCCTACTACAACAAACCAACCCAGGAAGGTCTTTTCCATCACTTCTCACGTGTAGCAGAAGCTGTTGAAGTTCCCATCATCCTCTATTCCATACCAAGTCGCTGTGGAATTGATATTGGAGTTGATACCTGCTCTCGACTCTATGAAAAATACCCACATGTGTGTGCAATAAAGGAAGCGGGAGGTTCCTGCGAACGAGTATCCCAACTTCGTCAAACCCTCGGCCACGACTATACCATCCTAAGTGGTGATGACAGCCTGACCGTTCCATTTATGAGTGTTGGCGCAAAAGGTGTTATCAGTGTTGCCTCAAACGTCATACCAACCGAGGTCAAGAAAATGGTGGACCACGCAAATGGTAATGACTTCCAAACAGCAACAGCCATACACGAACATTTCTACACCCTGTTCACCACCCTCTTCATTGAGAGTAATCCTGTCCCCGTGAAAACCGTACTCAAAGCACAAGGCATAATATCTGATGAAGATGTTCGCCTTCCCCTTTGTCCAATTTCTGAATCCAGTCTTGAAACCCTTCTAAGTGTAACAAATAAACTGGGACTTACAACATAACCATGCCCTGGAAAGTTGCCATCATTGGATCGAAAGGCCGCATGGGAACCGCACTCCTGTCGTCCGCTGAAAAACTCGGGATTGAAATCGCCGGGGCAGTGGATCAGGGTGAAGACCCAATTCCCGCGATTGAAAACTGCGATGCCGTCATTGACTTCAGTTTTCACGAGGCAACACCTTTTATTGCGCAAATCGCAGCGGAAAAAGGGAAACCGCTGACCATAGGGACAACCGGTCATTCTCCGGATGAACGTGAATCGATATTAAAGCATACGGGAACAATACCAATCGTCTGGGCAGGAAACTTCTCCACCGGAGTAAACCTCCTATTCTATTTGACCAAAAAAGCAGCAGAGGCAACCGGGGCGGATTTTCAACCCGAGATAATTGAGATGCATCACCGTCACAAGGTCGATGCCCCAAGTGGAACTGCTGAAGGGCTTATCAAGGCGGTGCGTCAAGCGCGCGGAACATCCGAGAAGCATATTCAACACGGACGCAAGGGAATAACAGGCGAACGTCCAGATGAGCAGATTGGTGTCCATGCACTCCGAGGAGGAAGTGTTGTCGGGGAACATACAGTAATGCTTGTAAGTGACAATGAACGCATAGAATTGACCCATAAGGCTAGTGACAGGTCCATCTTCGCAGATGGGGCAATGAAAGCAGCAGAATGGTCTCAAGGCAAGGAACCGGGACTCTATGAAATGCTCGATGTCCTCGGGTTAAAAGATTGAAAACTGCCGCTTAAATAAAATGATAGCTACTCTGGAAGGAATACTTGCCGAAGCCACACCCACTAATGTGATAATCGAGATAAATGGCATTGGTTATGAGGTAAATATACCTTTAACCACTGCGGAAAATCTTCCTGATCTGGGTAAAAAGGCAAAACTCTTCATCCGGGCAATCTACCGTGAAGACACACAGGCTCTCTATGGATTCAGTAGTCGTGAAGACAAGGATCTCTTCAATGTAATCATAGACAAGGTTTCAGGTGTCGGCCCAAAGATCGCCCTTGGAATTCTCAGTCAACATAATGCTGATACGCTAAAGGCCGCCATAGCCTCGGAAGATGTAAAACTCCTCTCGAAATGTCCTGGAATCGGAAAGAAGAGCGCAGAAAGAATCATCGTTGAACTGAAGGACTTCATGGGGGCTTCACTGCTTTCAAGCACGACGACACCGACAGTGAAAACATCAGGAATGCAACCCACCTCAGGATCAGCACAAAACCTCCAGGATGCTGTTGCAGCCCTCTCCGCACTTGGCTACAAGGGAGTCGAAGCCGAAAAAGCCATATTGAAGACAATGAAAATCCTTGGGGAAGACACCTCGGTTGAGGAACTGGTTAAAGGAGCATTACAGAAGTAAGATTTTCTACGATGAGCGAACCAACCGCTCCAATTGATCATCCCGGTACTTGGTACGGCGATGAATTATTTCAGCGTAACGACTGGCTTTATAACTTTAGCGATCAAGAAATTGATGAGCTTGATTACGCCCTTAGATTCACCGAACACCTTGAAATAAAGCAAATAAACAAGGACTCATTCCCTTTACCAGTCCTGGGAAAAGAGCTTTCTTTGATTCAGGAATCCCTGGAAAACGGATCAGGTGCAGTCATGCTCCGTGGCTTCCCCATCGAACGGTATAGTGAAAAACAAACCCAAAGATTATTCTGGGCCATGTCCTGTAATATCGGTATGCCCGTTTCCCAAAGTGCGGAAGGTGAACGTATATTCTCCGTTCGGGATTCAGGTTACAAGGCGGATGATCCAAGACTTCGTGGACCGAATTCAAGCAATCGCCTCAGCTTCCACAGCGATCGCTGTGATGTAATTGGCTTCCACTGCTTGAGGCAGGCGAAATCAGGTGGAGAAAACGAAATCGTCAACTCCATTGCCCTTCACAACAGCATCCAGAAGCATCGCCCAGACCTTCTGGCAATACTCTATCAACCTTTTTACTACAAGCGACACACCGTGGACATTGGGAATCAGGAACCATGGTGCCAACAGCCAATTTTCTCCATCCAGGAAGGCCATTTCGCCTGCAATCTGCTACGTGTGCTTATAGAAAGAGCCTATGCACTCCCTGATCTGCCTGAAATGGCACCAATCCAGAAAGAAGCGCTGGACTTCATGGAGGAAACAGCCAGTAACCCCAAATTACATGTAAGGTTCAGGCAGGAACGTGGCGACATTCTTTTCCTGAATAATTTCTTAACCCTGCACCGACGCTCTGCCTACGAGGATTATGAAGATCCCGGTCTACGTCGACATCTATTGCGCATCTGGCTTTCTGTACCCAACAGTCGCCCTCTACATCCACTCTTTAAGGAAAATTATGGAGATACCAGAGCTGGGGCGGTGCGTGGAGGGATGAACCCAGTTCAAAACGGAAAATAAATCCTCTTCCATCTAGAGACAGGTTAACCTATTTTATATATAGAATATGAAAATCACCAAAGATCTCCTGATGCCACTCGCATTATTGTTTATTACCAATCTGGTCTCTGCAAATGTGCGGTTACCCTCCATCTTTGGAGATAACATGGTCCTGCAACAGGGCTTGGAGTGCCCAATCTGGGGATGGGCAGACCCGGGAGAGAAAGTCACCATCACCATAAAAGGGATGAAACATAACGTCGTTGCCGACAAATCCGGTAAATGGCGTTTAAAGCTTCAAAAACTCAAGACTAGCAACGATCCCATCGCCATAAACATCCGAGGAAAGAACAGTATAGAATTAAAGGATATCCTTGTCGGTGAAGTCTGGGTGTGCTCCGGCCAGTCCAATATGGGTTTTCCTGTAGCTGCCGCCAACGATCCCGATCTAGAGCAACTCTCTGCAAACTACCCGAACATACGCCTTATTACCGTACCGCGAGTGGGCACCCAGGAACCACAGGACGACTTTGACGGACAATGGGAGGCGTGCAACCCGGATACAGTCGGCCAATTCTCGGCAGTTGGCTACTTCTTCGGACGCCAGATCCACCAAACCCTCAATGTACCCGTCGGACTCATTGACAATGCATGGGGCGGTTCCGCCTGCGAGGCATGGATTCAACGCAATCGTCTCGAGAAGCTACCCGCAGCCAAGCCTTATATGGCTCAGTGGGCTGAAACAGAGGCCAAGTTTGACGAGGCCGAGATGAAAGCTGACTACGAAAACAAACTGGCACTGTGGCAAAAACGCGTTGAAAAAGCCAAATCCTCCAATAAGCCGGCACCCAAGAAACCACGCCCCCCACGCAATCCACTCATTGGCCAGCACCGCCCTGCCAACCTGTATAATGGCGTCCTCAAACCAATTATAGGCTACGGTATCAAGGGAGCCGTCTGGTACCAAGGCGAAAGCAACTCGGCCCGAGCCAAAGCCTACCGCGACGTATTCCCTCTTATGATCCAGAACTGGCGCGATGACTGGGACCAGGGAGACTTTCCCTTCTACTGGGCACAACTTGCCGACTT
>JABJCN010000035.1 GCA_018668635.1 Opitutia bacterium | reverse complement strand
GGAGAATCGTTCCTTGTCCCATCCGGGCCTTGGATCGTACCAGAAGAAACTCCAGTCCCGGGTGGGACCCGGTTTCCCGAGAAGTTGGGGGGCAAAACTCATCCCGTCATAATGCCAGTCTTCTGGTATTTTCGTCCCGGAAAGGTCGGCCAGGGTGGGGAGAAAGTCGGATGCATCGATCAGGTCGCCGTTGATCTGCCCCGGCTCTATTATACCGGGGTGGTTGGCGATGAGTGGGACACGTATGCCGGTTTGTAGTGGCGTGGCCTTGCCTCCGGGAATGGACTTTCCATTCATCCTGGAGGTGATCTTGAGGTGTGTGCCGTTGTCACTATAAAAAAGGACCAGCGTGTTCTCGCGCAGACCGAGTGTTTTGAGTCCGGATACGAGACGTCCTACCAACTTGTCCATGTACTGGACCATGTCCCCGAAGTATCGGGTGTCCTCCTCCAGCCGTCTCGAGGGATTCTTCCATTCCGGGGAGTCAGGGGTTGGCACCATGGGCCAGTGGGGTAGGGCCATGGGATAGTAGACGAAGGAGGGTTCATCCTTGTGGCGCTGTAGGAAGTCGAGGATGAAGTCGACGGACACGTCCGGTCCATACCGGTTTTTCTCCTCCTTGATGAGCTTGCCGTTCCTGTAGTAGGTGGGGTTGGCGTATCGTGAGCCTTTGTCCTCGGTGTGCCAGGAGTGGAACAGGCAGTGCTCCTCAAAGCCGGCGTTGGTGACTTTCATTCCCATGCCTCGTCGGCGTTCGGCATTCGGGAAGTCCGGTGGGTCATAGGATTGAAGTTGCCACTTGCCGGAAATACAGGTCCGGTAGCCTGCATCCTTCATCAGGTGTCCGAACGTTTTTTCCTTTGGGTCCAGAATACCAAAGTAGGTCCAATTGCGATGATTGTACTTGCCTGTCATTATCTGCACGCGGGTTGGTGTGCAGAGAGGCTGTGAGTAGGCATGTGTGAAACGAATGCCTCCTGCGGCCAGTTTGTCGATGTTTGGCGTGTCATAGGACTGGCCACCGTAGCAACCAAAGCCCTCGATACCGATGTCATCAGCCAGGATAAGCAGGATGTTTGGTTTTTGGGAGACTGCCTGACAGAGAGTAACGGAAGCAAGACAAATGAAGAAAATGAGATATTGGTTCATGTTTGTTTACAAGGGACTTTAATTTTCAACCTTGCCTGAGAGTACCTCCAGTGCCTTGATGATCAAGGGGTCGACCCCTTTTTGCAGGTCTGAGCGCATGTTTTTCAATTCAATGTCAACGGGGATGCCCCTGCCCTCGTAGCAGGTCATGTCGGCGGAGTAGTAGACCTGGTGCGAGAGTGTGTACTTCCATCCGTTGGGCAGCTTGCGCTCCAGCATGTTGGAGAAGATACCGTTGGTGGGTTCCCCGATGAGGGTCGCGTGTGGGAGGTCGGCCATCAACATGGCAAATACGTCGGCTCCGCTAAAAGATGCATCGTGGGTGAGCAGGGCAATGGGACCGGTAAAGGTGCCATTCGTGCCCGCCGTTGTCGCGGGCAGCATGTGTCGCGTCTTCACCTCGCTAAAGTCATCATCGCCGGGGCCCTGCTTGGTCTTTCGATGATGCCCGATACGTTTCTTGTCCACAAAACGGCTCATGATCTGGTACACACACTGGTCGGTGCCGCCCGGGTTAAGGCGAATGTCCACAATAAGGCCCCTGATGCCTTTCATGCTGCTTAATGCCTTGTCCAGTCCGACCTCAACCTTCCTGGCCTTCACTCCTTCAAACTCCGTGATCAGGAGGTATCCATAATCCTTGTTGCGCGAATAAACCAAGAGTTCGGTGGCCTCCTGCTGTTCCCCGAACCCGTTATCGACCAGGGTCTTGTTCACCATGGTCTGGTATTCCTTTTCAAGCTTGCGTGAGTCGAACTCCTTCAGGAACCGCGGTGTGTCCTCCGCATTAAAGGTTTTTTTCTTCACTCCCTTGGCCTTGAGGTTCACGTGCCCGTCCCTGAGTGGTTTGAGCATTTCACACATGACCTGAAACAGTTCCTCATCCGTGGTGTTCTTTGTTACCTTTGGTCGATGGGTCTCGTATTGTGCCTGCCAGTCCACGCCCCGCAACTTGAAGAAGGCGTATCTCTCATGAAAGGTCTTCCATAAGGTCTCAAAGTTTTTCTCCGGTTCTGATAGTTTCACGGCAATGTTGGCGTAAACTGCATTTGTAAGCAGGAGGATAAATGGAATCAGGAGCACAAAGTTCTTCATACCCTTTTTTGTTTGCGCCAGCTTGCCGGGTCAACGCCGTAAAATTTCTTGAATAGTTCATATACATTTGGGCATTGCCTTTTGACCCTGGAACCGCGCTCGAAAAAGGCTGAGGTTGCACAACTGAAGAACTCCGGTCGAGTACCATCCCTGGCCACGAGGGTTGCGTAGGCCCGGATGGGATAACTGCTGTTTGAATCATAGGTATCCACCAGTTTTGCATGTTCTTCATCCACCAGTTTCTCCCATTCATCGTAATTCGCCGAGTCCCGACCCACGGGTATGCTTTGTGCAATCCCATCATCAGCAAAATCGATGACATGGGCAAATTCGTGGAGGGTCAGGTTGTAGCCACCCCTGGCGCAGGAGATCGTGTCCATCAAGTTCTTCCAGCTTAAATTTACATCATGTCGAGTTGCGGTTCCCGCTGCACCTTCGGCCCCCTCGATTACATCCTTCCACAAGTGAATTCTTTGAAGATGTCTATAATCTGAAAGAGGTCTTCGGACAATCAACAGGCAGGCTTCAGCAGCCACAAGGAGACGCATCTCCTCCGTAACCGGACCATGTGCCATGTCTGTGAAATGAAAATTCTCCAGAAAGACCAGTATGCGTTCCTCCCATGGGTTAATCAGTTTTTCCGGTAACCAGTGGTACAGGCCAACGTTGTCGGCGATTATTTTTCGCTGCCCGGCTGACAATCGTTCACCCTCCATCTCTTTTAAGCGTTCATCCAGTTGCTGCCCCCGTCCATCGTTCAGCTTTTTTCTCGGGGTGGATGAGGATGACTTTATCATTTTAAATATCCTGATCATTGGAAAGTAGAGCAGTGGGAAAAGCACTATTGCCCATAACAACAGAGGTCCCATTAAATCAGACAATTTAAGTTCACCCTCGGCGTTGGTGGTTTCAATGGCAATGCCTCCACCGATTGTTACTGCCAGAAACAGAGAAAAGATTAATACATTATTTTTCATGAATATTAATTCATCGAATTATGGTTCATGGACTTGTGTCAAACCGGGATTCTTATTCCCGACTTTAATTTTTTACTGCCACGATGCAGGATCGATGCGATAGAAGTCCTTCAGCAGGTTGTAAACCTTGGGCCATTCCCTGCTAAGGTGGTAGCCTCGTTCGAAAAAAGCCTCTGTAGCGCAGGT
>JABJCN010000243.1 GCA_018668635.1 Opitutia bacterium | reverse complement strand
CCGCGAGTGTTCATTTTAAAAAGGCTGTTGCCGGTGGAGAGCAAGGGGATACATTGCATGAACAGGGAACCATTCGTCTTGGGGAAACCCTTGGCATGGCCAATAAGTGGACCGATGCGCAGCGAACCTACCAAGGCTTCCTCCAGCAATATCCCAAGAGCAAGTTCGTCCTTCAAGCCAGTTTTGGCATTGGATGGGCAATGGAGAACCAGAAGCAGTATCCGCAGGCGGTGCAGGCCTACCAGAAAGTACTCGATATTGGAGGCAAGGACGAGACCACTGCCCGATGTCAGCTTCAGGTTGGAGAGTGTCTTTTTGCCCAGAAAAAATATGCTGAGGCTGTACCTGCATTTCTAAAGGTGCGTATCAATTTCAACTACCCGAACCTTTCCTCCCTGGCTTTACTTGAAATGGGTCGTGCCCTGGAAGTGAGTGGCAAGGTTGACCAGGCAAGGTCAACCTATGAGGAATTGATCCGCGACTTTCCCAAATCCAAGTCGGCTGTAGTGGCCAAACCCCTTTTGAGCAAACTTGTACAAAACTAACCTGATTCCCCTTAATATGCGAAAGAATCCGATTCCATTTTTTCTTACAACGTTTCTGGTTGCGATATTTAGCTTCCAGATCCTTCCCATCCCACTATCGGCCCAGGCTGATCCGGCAAATAATGCAGCTCAGGGGGCCGATGCATCAAAGGGACCGGAGAACCTTCTGGACCTCCTTGTAATGGGAGGTGAAATGATGATCCCCATCCTGATTTGCTCGGTCATCGCCGTGACTGTTTCCATCGAACGATTCGTCAATCTTCAACGCCGCAAAGTGATCCCACAGAATTTCGTGGCCGGGTTGAGTGGAAGTCTTGGTGAGGGTTTCAAGGGGATTGATGCTGGAGTCAACTACTGCCTCCAGAGCGGCACCACCATTGGGGTGATTTTCAAGGCTGGTATTCACAAGCTTAAGGATGGTCAGGAGGCCGTTGAGAAGGCCATCGAGGATGCCGGTGCCCGCGAGGTAGGGAAGATGAAGCGCAAACTCCGCCCTCTTGCTGCCGTTGCTACGATTTCTCCATTACTCGGGCTTCTTGGAACCGTCTACGGAATGATTGAAGCCTTTCAGGCAGCTTCAAATGCCGGTTCTGGAAAGTCAGACATGCTGGCCGAGGGAATCTATGTGGCCCTGGTCACCACAGCAGCGGGCCTCACCCTTGCCATCCCGGTCCTTATCATTCATCAAATCCTTAGCGGAAAGGTTGACTCCATGGTCGATGAAATTGATGAAAGTGCCATCGAGTTTCTCGAGTCCACTGCCAACAATGGCAAGGCCTCGGCCGCATAGCCAGCTGAACTGCCAAGCTCATGCGAATTCCACGCGAAGAATCCTCGGATGATAATGTCATCAACATCTCATCATTGCTTGATGTAATGTTTATCCTCATCATCTTCTTCCTCGCCACGGCGACATTTACGGAAGAAGAACGCGACATCAAGGTGAACCTTCCCCAAAGTGCGGCTGCCAAGTCCGCTACACAGGCGCCCAAGATGATCATCATCAACGTCCGCCAGGATGGCAGCTACAACATTGCCAACGAATCCATGGACATCTCAGGTCTGCAGACGACTCTTCAGGAAGCCGTCTCGAAGAATCCCGACCAAAAGGTACTTGTTCGTGGTGACAAGAATGCACTGCATGGTCATGTCGCTTCCGCTGTAGACATGTGCAAGAAAAGCGGCATCACCCACACCAACATCGGCTACGAATCCCGAGTGGAGTAGCCTGTCAATCGTTCCAAGTCGACTTCCCGTGACACCTCCTCCCAACCTCAAAAACCGCATCCTCTGGGCATGGGCCAGCGGAGTAGTTATTGGCATATTTGTCCTTGGCCTAATTCTTTTTTTGACCAATAGAAAAGCCTATTTTATAGATGGTTATGGCATTCGTGAGGAGGCGGAAAAGGTCACCGTACGGCAAATCCTGTGGGAGACTCCCGAACTGCTGGATGGTCTGGATGAATTGGAGGACGAACTTTATGATCCCACGTTTGGTGACGATGGTAGTTCCATGGTCTTCAATATGGGGCGTCCGGGCAAGGATGGAGGCGCAGACCTTTTTCGTGTAGATAATCCAAAAGGAGAAGGGTGGGGGGATCCGGAACCTCTTGACACCCTCAATGGTCCTGAAAACGAAATCGGGGCCAACCTTTCCGCAGATGGGCGTTACCTGTTTTTCTTTTCGGATCGGGATGGTGGGTTCGGTGGCTATGACATATGGTTCTCGGAGTGGGACGGCCGGCAATGGAGTACTCCTTTCAATGCCGGCTCCGAGGTTAATACTGCCTTCAATGAATACGATCCTGCCTATGATCCTTATTCAGATACACTCTACTTCGCCTCCAACCGCCCAAAGCGTGAATTGACCGAGCAAGAGAAGAGGGCGTGGTTGGCAACCCAGCGTGAACTCGTGTTTTCCACGGATTAT
>JABJCN010000125.1 GCA_018668635.1 Opitutia bacterium | reverse complement strand
TCATCGGTGATGGCGACGGGAATTACCTGCGCATAGGTCAACTTGTCCTGGTCGGTGACCTCGATGTGTACCGTGTAGCTGCTTGCTGCTTCAAAGTCGAAGGGGGTGTTGGTCTTGAGTGTGGTGCCGGATATGGCAAAGAGGGCGTTGTCATTGGCGGTGCCGCCGGCGTCATCCACCAGCTTGAAGGTGTGTTTCTCCCCGGCATCCTCATCGATGGCGGAGAGTTCACCGACAGCCGTGCCCTTCTTGAGGTTCTCGGCCACCGTTTCATTATCCAGTGTGATGCCTACAGGTGCTTCCGGCAGGTTGTTGAGGTTGATGGTGAAGGCTTTCTCAATGCTGATGCCGCCGGAGTCCGTGGCCTTGACCCGGACGCTGTACTCATCCTCGGTTTCATAGTTGAGCGGTGAGGCGATTTTCAGTTCATCGCCGGCAATGGAGAAGAGGGTGTTGTCATCGTCATCCTTTCCTTCGACAAGGGAATAGACCGGGTAATCCATGGAGGTGGCCACTTTTTCCAGTTCGTGGAGTCGATGAACGTCTTCGCCCGTGAGCTTGCGGTTGTAGACACGCAGGTCATCGATAATTCCGTTATGAAAATTGCCTGCATTTGTCACATTATTATCTGTGCCTCGATCCAGTTCCATTCCGATCGAGACTTGATGATTGGGGCTGAAAATGACGGGGTGAGTGACGGAAAGGTCAAGGATACCATCAATGTAGAGTTCCCCGTTGTTTTCGTCTGCACAGTAAAGAACATGGTGCCATTCGTTGTCCGAGACAGGAGTTTGGGAAATCTGGAAGCCGGAATTGAGGCGGATGCGAAGGCTGGCCTGGTCGGCCCCGGTGATTGGTTCCAGGAATGAAACCAGTATGTTTTCCTCCCCTTCACTCTGCACCGCCTTGTTTATGGCGAATATTGCCTGCCTTGTGGTGCTGGTGGATTTCATCCAGTAGGAAAATGAGGCGCCCTTGGTTAAGTCATCGGCAACGGAGTTGGCTTCGATCCAGTCGTTTATGCCGTCGAAGGACAGGGCGGAGTCTGCATTTCCAAACCGGTCCGGAACGGCGGTCGGCTCATCTTTGAGGACGGTGGCATTTGCGGTTGCAGATAGGTCGGTTATATCACCGTTGTGAAATGGAAGCCAAAGGACCAGGTCCCCTGCGAGTGGCATTCCCTCCGTGTCAGAATCCGGGTCGGCGGTTGAGAGCACTCCCACAGTTGTGCCAACCGGGGAGTTCTCCGGTGTTGTATTATTATCCAGCGTGATGTCGATTGGAGCATCATTGATATCTGTGACCTCTATGTTGAAGAGGATATCGATGTAGTCCTTCTTGGCGTCACTGATCCGAACGATAATTTCCAGTTCCGACTGGGTCTCAAAGTCCAGAATAGCGTTGGTGGTAAGCTTATTATCGGTGATTTTGAAGAGGGACTTATCATCACCACCCTGGAGTTTGTAGGTGTGGGTGTCATCAGCATCCGGGTCAGTAGCGGAAAAGACGCCGACTTCCGTGCCTTTGGGGAGGTTCTCAGAGACAAAATTAGGCGTCAGGGTGGCTCCGGTAGGTGCGTCGTTTGCATCGTTGATGCCGATGCTGATTTCCTGCTGGAAGGTGCGGTCATCCTTATCCTCGACTTCAACCAGAATAGTGTAGGCAGATTGGCTCTCGTAGTCAAAGGTGCCACTGGTCTTTAGGGTCGATCCGGAAATGGAGAACAATGCGTTGTCATAAGCGATCGTTATGCTTGTATCCGTGCCGGGTTCCTCTTCAAGATCCACCAGTTTGAAGGTGTGTTTTTCCCCTGTGTCCTCATCAGTCGCAGCAAGGGTGCCAATTTCTGTGCCTTTCTTCAGGTTTTCATCAACAGTGCTTTCATTGAGTAGGATACCGGTGGGAGAGTCGGGACCATCCGTCACATTAATTTGTAGTTTTTTCTCAATGGAACTACCGCCTATGTCCGTACCTTTTACCCGTATTGAGAAGTTTTTCTCACTTTCAAAATCAAAGATGGCTTCACTCAGCAGTTGGTCGCCATGGATGTGGAATCTATCGTTGTTATCGTCTCCATCACCTGAAATCAGTTCAAAAGATGTTGTCAGGGTGTAGAGCTGAACCGGGGTTGGACGGTTCGTTGTTGTTCCGTCTCCAAGTTCGCCGGAGCTGTTTCCTCCCATGCCCCACATGGATCCATCCTCCTTGAGATAAAGTGAGTGGTTTACACCCGCTTCTGCTTGTACTACATTTTTTTCAACCACGAGGGTTGGTTGATTCCTTTTTTCAGTCGTACCATCTCCGACCTGCCCTTTGTTGTTAATCCCCATGGCCCACAGTGAGCCATCTTTTTTGACGAATATTGAATTGTTGGCTCGAGCTTCGATAAACGTCACATCGCCATCCTGAATTTTAACTGGTTCTAATTTATCGTCATAAGTGCCATCACCGAGTTGTCCGCCATTATTTTTTCCCATGCTCCACAGTTCACCACCGTTTTGTGTAAATAATGTGTGAGAACCTCCGCAGGCTATCAGTTCCACGCCTTGATTGATGATTTTTATGGGTGTGTGGCGATCTTCAGTGGTTCCATCACCGAGTTGTCCGTCGCCATTGCTACCCATGCCCCATAATTCCCCATTGGCATTTATGTAGATCGAGTGCCACCCCATTGCGGATACGGTGACTATATCATCAGCGATGTGAATTGGCGTGTTAATATCCTGTGTCGCACCATTCCCCAACTGACCCTTGTTGTTGCCACCAAACCCCCAAAGGCTATTATCGTTTTTGATGATCAGACTGTGGTAGCCGCCTGCCCAAACCTTATCCACTTCTCCCTCCAGGATCATCTTGGGTTCATTGTTGCTTTCGAATGTGCCATCTCCGAGCTGGCCATCTTGATTGGAACCAAAGGCCCATAGTGAACCATCAGATTTAACGACCAGTGTGTGATTTAGACCGGCGGCGATGTCTTTCACTCCGGATTCGAAAATTCTGTAAGGGGTGGAATGGTTTTCATTGCCACCATCGCCTAGTTGACCAGAACTGTTTTGTCCCATCCCCCAAAGTGCACCGTTGTCCATGAGGAACAAAGTGTGGGATCCACAGGATATTTTTTGAATCCGTGCAAAATCAGGATCCTCAATCAAAAATTTGCCAACAACCGAGTTTACTTCAGCATTTTCTTGAATTTGGGCGGAGTCCAACGAGATATCCGTTGGTGCCAAATTGGTGACCTGGGCACAAACCACCCCGGTCACATACATTGAAAGCAATGCGGTTGCTAGGACGGGTATCGTCTGTCGCCTCATTGTCTTAGGGTGTGTTGATGGAATATTTCCAAAATTAGAACCGATACAACATAGCAAACCTAACGCGTGCGCAAGTATTAATTACTATTGATTTGTAGTATAAAAATATCGGCAAGAAAGCGGATGGCAGGAATTGTGCCCGGTTCTTAAATGTTTCCTCCAGGTTCCCGGACCGCGACAAGGATCTACACCGGGTTTTCCTGATAAAGGAGGTTTTTATAGCACTCTTGCTTGAATCCAGCAGATGCCTATCGTTTGACCATCAGTGCCGCCTGTTCCTTGGTCTCTTCGGCCTTGGCCTTGAGTGGCAGAATCTTTGAGAAGACCAGAGTCTGTGCCAACCCGAGGACTGCTATGGCCGTGAGGAGCACGCTCCAGGTCTTCAGCGTCTCCTTTTCGGTGAAGCCACTGAGGCGCTGTACGACCCAGAATCCACTGTCGTTCATCCATGACAGGGTTATCGAGCCAAACCCGATCGCCAGGAATACATAGAGTGGATGATAGTCGAGCATGCTGCCATCGCCGATGACTGCTGACATTAGGCCCACCCCGGTGATCATGGCCACCGTGGCTGAACCCTGGGCAATCCGCACCACGGCGGTGGCCAGCCAGGCCAGCAGGATGTAGGAAATGTTGTAACTGGTTGCCAGTCCCTCAATGGTTTCACCAACGCCTGCCAGCCGGATCATTCCCCCGAATGCTCCACCGGCACCCGTTATCAGGATTATGACCCCGGCGGTCTGCAGGGGTGCCTCCAGTTTTTCACCGAGCTTCCTTGAAAGTTTGCCCTGGAGAGAGGAGTCATTCTTTATCAACTGCTGGGCATAGGTCAGGATTGCAAAACCTGCCGCGATGAGCATGGCAATATTCGGTTGGCCAAGGAATTCAAGGTATGGAAAGAATCCACCAGAAGTTGCATCGGCTAATTTCAGGATCGAAACCAGGGAGATCACCACCACGGGAAATGCAACTGGAATGGAAGCCATGAACAATCCCGGCAGTTCATTGTCCTTTTTGTCCACGATGGATTGCAGTTCCTTGGACGATATGCCTGGTGCGTCGCGCATGGGGATGTTGAGCTTCTTGTCGAAGCTCTTTGCCATGGTGAGGACCAGCCAGGCAGGGAGAATGCTTGCCGCCAAGCCGGCCATCATCGCCACGCCCAGTTCGATATCAAGACCATCTGCAATCATGAGTGGACCTGGCGTTGGCGGCACCATTGAGTGCGTGATTGCCCCGGCTCCTGCCATTGCGATGACATATAGGGTGTAGCTTTTGCCTGTGCGCAGGCTCAGGGCCCTGGCCAATGGGATTAGAAGAAAGAACACCGTATCAAAGAATACAGGGATCGATAGGAGGAAGCCACTCAGCAGCAGTACAATACCTGATCGTTGCTCCCCAAATGTATTCAGCAGGCCACGTACCACCCGGTCGGCTGCTCCACTGCCCATCATGCAGGTGCCGATTATGGCCGCCAGCGCTATAACCAGCCCGATTCCTCCTGCCGTGTCTCCGAACCCCCTCATGGCCCAGGTGACCGAATTCTTGAGTTTGCTGCCGGCTCCCGCCTTGTCCTTGTGTCGGATCGTGAAGGGCACGCCGTGTTGGTCTGCGGCCTGGATGGTGGCGGCGACATCTTTCGTCTTGGTTGTGACACTGGAAATCAGGTGCAGGCTCAGGTACGCCTTCTTCTTGTACTTCTCCTTGATGCCCTTGACGGTCGGTTCAATTGCATCGCTGCGCAGAGGGTCATTGCCATATTTTACACCTACTTTACCGGCCTTGTCCGCTTCATATGTGAAGATGTGCATGTCGGTCCTGGCCTTGAACACGCCTATGTTTTCGGTATTGGCGTCCGGCAGGTTCTTGGACAGAAGTCCCGCCAGAAGAGCTGACAGGATCAGTGCCAGGAATGGGTGAATCCGGAACTTGACAATCGATACCACGATAAAGACCACGCAGATGGCGAGTATGCCAAGGGGCCAGTAGGATATGGATTGGGCGGTGTCAGCAGCAGCGAGAACAAACATGGTGGTTTGGGTTCGGGTTCAACAGGATTGGGTTGCCGGATTATTCAATTGAGGTATCCATTCATTGCAAGTTTAGTATTTGGAATCCTGCTAAACCGAATCCGGCTTCAGGATCACCTTGAAGAGGTCTTCGCCGGCGTGGAGACGCCTGAACCATTCAGCACCATCGGAGAGGTTGACTACACCGCTGGTCAGGGGTTTGACGCGAATGGAGCCATCAGCAAGACCTTTCATTGCATCTGCATACTCGCCGGCAGATGCACAGCTTCCATGCAGTGTGATCTCTCTTGTGACGACTTTTTGCAGGGAAAACTGGCTCATTTGCTCAATATTGCCAACGCATCCGACTGAGCCACCTGTTCGGACACTGTCAATGGCTATTCCCAGGGTCTTACCCAATCCAACGACCTCCATGGCTACATCCGCCCCCTTGTCGCCGGTCAGCTTTAGGACTTCTGCCGGGACATCAACCTCGTTGGATAGGAATATATCTGTTGCTCCGAGCTCCAGGGCGAGGTCCAGTCTTGATTGAACGAGATCTGCCGCGATAATGCGTTCACAACCGGCTCGCTTGAGAGCCTGTACAACGAGTAACCCGATGAGACCAGCACCAACCACCACGGCTGTAGCACCCTGTTGAATCGGTACGCGGTTCACTGCATGCAATGCGACTGAAATGGGTTCGGCGAAGGCGGCCTCCTCGAAGCTCATGCCTTCCGGTATTCGGTAAAGGATGTGCGCGGGCACGGTAACCAATTCGGCGTAGGCACCGTGTCGCCGGTATTCCCCGCAGGAAACACCCATGACCTGGCGGTTTTCACATAGATTTACCTGCCCATCCCGGCAGTTTGGGCAATCTCCGCAATAAATGGTCGAATCAAATGTTACGCGGTCACCCGGACTCCATCCCTCCACATTCTCACCGACTGAATCAATTATTCCAGATGCCTCATGACCCATTATGATTGGCGGGATACGCCGTCCGCTGGATCCATCCATGCCATGGACATCACTCCCACAGATACCACAAGCCTGAACGCGGATCAGGACTTCATTGGGGTCGGGTTTGGGTTCCGGTGCATCCCCATATTCAAATTTATTGTACTCAGTGAGTGTCAGCGCTTTCATTGTTTTGAAAAAGTGTGAAGGTCTTTTGGGAGGGCATGGCAGGTAAGTTCCTGTCCAGTGGTGTATTCCCCTTCCTGTACGCGGATGGCTACAGTGTCTTGTCCGCACTTAAGATAAAGAATCTGCGAATCACCGGTTTGCTCGACCATGTCAAGAACCCCATTTAACTGTAGACAGGAGTTTTCAGGAGCCGGGCCAATCTTTAGTTTCTCTGGCCGCACACCGATTTGATCCTTTCCTTGTAGCAGGTTCATGGGGGGATTACCAAGAAATGATGCCACAAATGTATTGGCCGGATTTTCGTATACATCCATGGGTCTGCCGACCTGCTGGATTCGTCCCTCATGCATCACGCAAATCCTGTCTCCAAGTGTCATTGCTTCCGCCTGGTCATGGGTCACATAGACCATGGTTGCCTTTAATTCTCTTTGAAGGAGAGCCAGTTCCCTTCGCATTGAGGTCCTCATTTTTGCGTCCAAGTTGCTAAGGGGTTCGTCGAGAAGAAAAACTGAGGGATTACGTACCATGGCACGCCCAAGGGCAACTCGTTGGCGTTGACCGCCGGACAACTCACCGGGTTTTCGTTGGAGAAGGTCTTCTAACCCGATTTTTTTTGCAGTTTCCTGTACAATTTCCTGAATTTTAGACTTATGAACCTTACGGGCCTTAAGGCCAAATGCCATGTTCTTGAATACAGTCATGTGCGGATATAGGGCATAGTTCTGGAAGACCATGCTTACATTGCGTTCACCCGGTGGGGTGTCGTTCATCTCCCGATCGCCAATCTTGAGGATTCCACCCGTTATCTCTTCCAGTCCTGCAATCATACGGAGTGTCGTTGTCTTGCCACAACCGGAAGGTCCCACCAGAACCATAAACTCCCCGTCAACAATCTCCAGGTCGATATGCTGAACGGCATTAACACCATTCTCGTACACTTTTTTAATTTTATGGAGGGTTAGTCCGGCCATATGGGATTGGGAAGTTTCTGGGAAACCGCATTTCGAGCAAGCCAATTTGATGGGTTAACGAATTCATGCACATGGAAAATAATAATTCAAAAACATCCAATGTGGATTTGACGAATTTGGGATTGATATTTGTAGTTTACGGATTTCTGGAAACTGACATTTTCAAATTGTTGATGTTATAAAATCGAATGATTTTACGATTGATAGCACTCTTAATATTCATGGCTTTGACGCTGTCTTCTTGTCGACATCGGGAGACTTTTTCACGGGATGATGGTGATAGCACCTTTCTCCGGGATGACAAGACGCTCTATCAATCCTGTCTGTTGTGCCACAGTAACAAGGAGATGCAGCGGGGACCTGTCCTGGATGGGATGGAGTCCTGGTACATTCTGGATCAGTTAAAGAAATTCAAGAACGGGCAGCGGGGACGTGACCCGAAGAATCGGGCTGAGTTTCTCATGGCCGCATCAATGGCGAGGGTCAGGGATGATCATGAGATGCTTCGGGTTGCTGATTATATTGGTAATCTTAAACCGAAGGATTCCATTACAACTATCAAGGGCGATATTGATCGCGGTAAGAAACTTTACTCGAGTTGTATCGGGTGTCATGGAGCAAAAGGGGAGGGGAGACAGGACGTGAAGGCTCCAGCTCTCCTGGTTCAGGAGGATTGGTTTTTGCTCGATCAGCTTCGTAAATATCGTAATGGTCTCAGGGGAACGCACCCGGAAGATATTTTCGGCCGAGTCATGGTTGAATCAATTCGAGATTGGTCGGATAAGGACTTAAAGGATGTAACGGTTTACATCAATAGTCTCTAGTGAACAAGAACCTCGCTGATAGCAGACTTGAATTGTCGATAAAGCAGCCCAAATAGCAAGGCAATTGGGAGAACCATAACGGTGGATGCTGTCATGACAATTGCCTGCGGTACACGTTGGCTTGGATCATATAGTGTGGCAAGAGCCAGCGGGAGAGTGCGCTTTGAATCTTCAAGTAATAAAAGGGGAATTAAATGGTCGTGCCAGGCGAGGATGAAATGGATGACTCCATAAGTTATCATAGCTGGTGTAATCATTGGTAGAAATGCGAGAAATGTACGATGCGTTGAAACTCCTTCTATACGTGCCATGTCGATGTATTCCTTTGGTATACTTTTGAAAACCTGCATAAAGAATATGATGCCTATACCGCTGGTGAATCCCGGTAGTATTACACTGCTGTATCCCCCGCTTAATTTGAGGATGTTAATCCACTCAAATATGGGGACAGATAATGCTTGTCTTGGAAGGATTATCAAGGTTAAGGAAAGTATGAATAAAAGTTGCTTTCCAGGGAATCTGTAACGAGCTAAAACAAAACCTGTGGAAGCAGATATGAAAACACTCCCTGATGCTTGGACTAAAGAAATAAAAAACGAGCTGAAAAAAGCCGATTTTATATCAATATATTTACCATTTAAAGCATCTGAAATATACTGCGTTGAAAATTGAGATGGAAAGAGGATTAAAGGATTATAAATTTCATGGTTTACCTTGAATGAGGAAAGTGCCATCCATGTGTATGGATACACAAATATAAACAATATTACGATTGAGAGTAATATGGTGAATAAACCGGATGTGTATTCTCGCTTCAAAATATTTTTATCGAATCTATTACTGGTTTTTAATTGATTTGGAACGAGATCTAAAAGTGATCCAGGAAATGATTATTAAAAGGATCGGGGAAATGGAGAAAACAATGGCTGCAGAATCACCAAAATTACCCTTAACAAAAGCAGTGTGATATACGTGCGTAACAAGTAGTAATCCAGCATTGGATGGCCCGCCAGATCCTCCCAGGAGACTGTAGGCGCCTGAAAACATTGAAAAGGCATCCACAAACAGAAATATAACTGCAAAAATTATTATGTGCTTTATCAGGGGTAAGATGACATGAATTAATGTCCTGATTCCATTACACCCTTCAACTTTCGCCGCCTCAATGTATGTCTTGGGAAGGGCTTCCATACCACAGAGAAAGAAAAAGGCAATGAACCCGGTCCACCTCCAGACGCTCTGAAATATGAGCGATGTCATTATGAATTGTGGGTCGTGGATCCAGTTAATGGGTTCGAGGCCAAATGGTATGATCAGAAATCGATTGAGAATTCCCTGATCTCCATGGAAAAATAGGAGAAACAAGATGGATAGGACAGCGGGGGGAGTCAGTCCCGGTAAAAGTATACAGAATGTCAATATGGGTTGAAGTCCCTTGACACTTTGGCGAATAAAATGCGCCAACAGAAAACCCAGGGGAATGATCAAGGCAATTGAGCCAACTGTGTACACTGCCGTGTTCTGTATCGCTTTCTTATAGAGTGGGTCCTCCATAATGAAGCGATAATTTTCCAACCCGATGTAATCTCCCGGTCCATAGAGTCCATTGGAACGAAGACTCAGGTCCAGACCCCATAATAGTGGCATAAGCCAGAAAAGCGCAAAGCACAAAATAAATGGCCCAAGTAGCAAAAACCCCGAAAGTAGGCCTGGTCGGGGACTATTTACATCCGGGTTCATCAAGTTTCTTCCGAATGCACCGATAATTTAAATTTACCGTTTCCTCTCGATAAGCTTTTTAAGCTCCATCAATGCATCCCGAGGTGTGGCAACCTCATACATAACGTTGGAGAATGTATTTTCTCGTATGGTGAAAACGGCATTCGGACGCCTGTGGTGAGGTATTACGTCCGGAATTTCATCAGCCAGTTCAACCAATAACTCCCCCATTGATTTATCCCCGGTGAAGTAATCATGAGGCTTGAGAATACGCTTATCCTTGAAGGCTGGAAGAAAGGCTGGGAAGCTGTTCCCATCAAGGAAGCGCTTGGCGTTGGCGTCCTTGTTTGTTATGACAAATTCCATGAAATCCCAGCACTTTTCGATTGCCTTGCTTTCCTTGTAGATGAGTAGACCCTGCCCTGCAAAAGTTGAGGTTCTTGGTCCGGGCTTTCCTTTTTGGACCCATGCGGGCAGTGGCATAAAGCCCCATTCACCCTTCATATGTGGCGAAAATTGCTGGATCAGGTCCAGACCGTACCAATCCGCACCCGGGACGCAGAGGATTTCACCGGACTCAACATCGCCGCTAAAGAAAACCGGATCGAATATGGTGCCACGGTCCGGCATCAGGGCGATTTCCTTCTTCGACAATTTTTGAATCCATTCCAAAGTCTCCACAGCGATCTCAAAATCAGGAAGGAACTCTCCCTCTTTATTGAACAAATCCGATCCCCTTTGTCGAAGAACGACCTCAAAGAACGATGGATCCATAGCCATGAACCGCTGTCCTTTTTCGGCCAGTTCAGCCCCTACCCGCTCGAAGTCATCCCAAGTCTTAAGATCTTCCGGCTTGATGTTGTTTTCCTTGAACATGTCCTTCCTGTAATAGAGCATCATGGCACTCAGTGACTGGGGCAGGGCGTACACCTTGTTTTTCCATGTAAATACTCCGAGCCGCTTTGGATGAAGCTGTTTATCCAGTCCTGCTTTTTTGACACGTTTGGTCAGGTCAACAAACGGAACATTCTTGTCACCAAGGAACGCTCCATAAAAAACCTCGTCCAGCTGGACAATATCCGGGCCGCCGGTGCGTGTCTTGATTGAGACCATCAGCTTGTCCGGCATCTCTGCAAAGCCATAGGCGGTCACGTTGGCTTCGAAGGACTTGTCCACCTCTTTACGGTATAGCTCGGCCATACTCTCGTAGTAAGCCTTGTCCGTATAGGAGCTGATCCAGATCTCCAGTGGCTTGGCCGCCAATTGGAGGGCAGTTACTGATAGAAGCAGGAGTATTGAGGTAAGAGAGGTTTTCATGGACATCGCTTGTGTGTATTTGCGAAAGTAAGAATAGTTTTCATTTTATTTTATGGGACAGGCGACAGTGTCAAAGAGTAAATCAATAGGTTTACTAAAACATCTTGCGCTGCAGCAAATGGTAAAAAGAATCCAACCCACATGTTTACTAGGATTGTACAGGCTGCAACAAATCTCTTTCCACTTTGGTCGGTGTTAACGGCAGTGTTGGCTCTTGCCTGGCCTGCCTCGTTCATGTGGTTCGGGAAGGACGCCATCACATGGGGACTGGGCATTATCATGCTGGGGATGGGACTCACGCTGACTTGGGCTGACTTTGGACGCATCCTGCAACGTCCTGGTTCGGTTTTCGCCGGAGTGGGCCTGCAGTTTATGGTTATGCCATCGCTTGGCTGGAGTATTGGCCAGCTACTTGGTCTTTCGCCGGAAATGGCAGCTGGATTGGTGCTGGTATCCTGCTGTCCTGGTGGCACGGCTTCCAACGTGGTGGCCTATCTTGCAAGAGCCAATGTGGCACTTTCAGTCACCATGACGGCCTTTTCAACCCTACTAGCCGTGGTCGCCACCCCATACCTGACCGCCTTTCTTGCCGGCAAGATGGTTCCTGTAGACGCATGGGCCTTGCTGAAGTCGACATTTACTGTGGTTATCCTGCCCGTGGTCTCTGGCGCTTTCATCAACCAGTTTTTCCGAAAACAGGCGGAGAAAGTGTCGGCCGTTTCCCCCCTGATTTCTGTAGTCTTCATTATTCTCATCGTTGGTTTCATACTCGCCGTGAAGAGGGACAGCATCCTCGAACACTGGCGCGTCATCCTTGCCTCCGTTGTTCTCCTGCACACCGGCGGTTTTCTTCTGGGTTATTTTTTGGCTCTTGTGCTGGGACTCCCTGAAGATGCTCGACGCACTGTATCCATTGAAGTGGGAATGCAGAACTCCGGTCTCGGTGCCAAGCTGGCCGCCACCCATTTCGCTCCCATGGTTGCTGTCCCTTCTGCCGTAAGTGCAGTTGTCCACTGTATTTTCGGAAGCGCCCTAGCTGCCTTCTGGCGGACCCGAACACCATCCGGTAAATAAAGTTCTGGAACAAGCCCCCCTTTCCACTGGAGGATTTTCTACTTTCTGCGTTTTGAGATAATCTCAGACACCTTGGCGTCAAAACCGTCAGCTTTGCCTTCTTTTTTGAGCTTTTCCTTCTCGGCGCTAACATAGTCCCGTCTCTTGACCAGTAGTTCTTCCAGTCGTTTTTGTAGTTCCTGTCGCTTGGCAACCTGTTCCTTGAGGTACTTCTCACGATCCTTTGCCGACATTTTTTTCAGCTTGGATGAAAGTTTTTTGTCGTCGATCTTGTCGTAGCCGATTTTTCCGGAAGCCAGTGACTGGATAAGGTCACCATCTCCATCAACAACGGCAATGGAACCCGGGGCGACAGCGGCTCCGGAGAACGAGGAGTATGCCTTTGACTTGAGTGACAGTACGGATAACCGGTCGGCGGCTACCTCGGCCGTGGCTTCATCCGCCAATGCGCTCTTTTCAGTTACTATCCGTCTTGCGCTGGCATCACCATAGGCAACCACGGTTCCTCCGAGTTCGCGGTTAAGGAGTGCGATTTCCTTATCAACAGGGGTCGATATGGAGGCCACGCCACCGGATTGGGCTATGGCAACGTAATCCCCCTCGGCCAGCTTGGCAATTTCCTTCCAGATGGGGGTCGCCCGGCTATTGTTCCCGCACTGGACGGTGTTGATGATAATATCCTTTTTTACTGCTTGTTGGCAGACCTGCTGATACTTCACATCGTCCTGATAGTCCATGTGGGGGGGGGCATCACCAACGAGGAATACGAGTTTGAGCACATCCCGTTTTTTGTCCCATTTCATCTTGGTGACCGCCTCATGAATTGCCTGGTTGACGGATTCCGGTCCGTCGCCACCTCCTCCGGCCT
>JABJCN010000132.1 GCA_018668635.1 Opitutia bacterium | reverse complement strand
GTATCGATGGCAGGATCGTTGGGGTTCTTGCTCTGACCACGCGCGCTCGTCTGCCCTAGTGGCAGGATAGCATTTTCAGGAATATCATGAGCATAAAGAACAAAACCTCCTCGGCGTGTGGAATAGACTGAAAACTTAACTCCGATTTTAGGATTGGTAACATAGAATTCCTTGTTTCGGGCATCTTGGTAACAAACAACCTTGGATTCGTCAGTAATCTGCCCGCCAGCATTCTTCGGTGCAGTAGGAAGTTCTTTTAACTTGGTAATATCAACGGTGTTGGATGTGTCTCCACTCAATACCTTCTGAGACCAATCTAGGCTGGTATGGCTTTGGGTATAATTTGGAGTGTAGAAAGAATGGCCTGGTCTCCAACCTTCCTGCAAAAGATTCCCTGTCCCATCTGGCGAATATGGGTTGTATGGGGTATGAAATAAAGGTGAAAAAACTTTGGCTTCGCCAGGCTCAAAACCCGCCTGCTTAATTTTAAAAGTCATTTTATGCTTAAAACGTATAGGGACATAAAATCTGTGACGATTATCAGAAGGTAGTCCTTGAAAGCGAAAATAGTCACCAAAACACTGATTTGTATAACCACCACCGTTGTGCGGAAAAGTATTCCGCCAAAAGATTACAGTAAAGTCACTGGGCTCAATTCGAATATCATAAGGATTCCAAAGAACCACGGCAGGCAAAACATGAAACTGCAGTCGATAAAGTCGTTTCAACTCGCTGCCTCCACCATTGATGGCACAGGGTTTGTCAATACCAGTATCTTCGTAGGACGCGGTGAAGAAAATTTGCAACCTAGTCAAAATTGGCGCGATACCATGCTGGTTGTCATTGTGATCACGAATGGGAATAAAGTCATCAGTTGTATCGTATGCAGTTCCGTTAGGATTGACAATATCATATAGTCTGGTGAAAGAACGAAGCTGTTCCCATTTAGGACCACCAGGATTCTCTCCAGTCTTTCTACCGGTAAGTCCAGGTTCACTTGCTCTAAGAAGTGGATCAAAAATTCTGTCAGGGTTTTTGCGTGAAAGATTTCCTTGAGTCGTATCTTGGAAACGTGATTGGCCTTGAAGAAACCGACCAAACTCAATGTCATTAAATAAAGCTGCAGTTAGGTCCTTCTTGAGTCCTCCATGCTTTACATCAGCGATGACTCCACGGTTACTGGCGGAGGCATCGTGAAATATTTTTCGTACTTGCTTCGATGTAGCCGCCTCCATCGGTATAAGGCTATGGAGAGTTGGAATTGACTCCAACTCATCCTTAAAGTCGAACAGGTTACTCAACCCGCCGATGCCTTCAAAACCATAGTTGTGCGCTGCAGTGAAAGGAGTAACCTTTTTAAATTGGAGTTCATTGGTGGCAATCGGCTTGTTTACCCAGTCGTCAATCTTTCCAAATCCAAGATTCACTCGTGCCTTGATGCCTTCATCTCCCGCCCACCATGCAAAATGTCCACTACTACGATACATCTTGGGGTCTGACCCTCGTTGCCCTTCCTGCACGGCAGACTTCCATAGCCAGAGGCTATCATCCGGAGTCAAAAGTCTATTTTTTCTATTGTCCTCGTAATCTTTTTGGGATCCACTTACCATCTTAACAAAATCTGGATCGGATTCCAAGTCGGTGGAAAGAGGGTAATTGCTCCTATGTAGGTAGGATGGATGTGTAAAATGATCCTTGTCGCCACCGGACTTGGGTTGCGAGGAAACAAGCCAGGATGGAGTTGAGTTCGCCATCTTAGAATTCCATACACCGGTGTAGTACTGCCTGCCAATATTCTTACCTTGTATCTTGGCAACTTGTGAAGAAGTGGCCGGTTGTGGATCCGGATCAGCAGACCCATTAGCCCAGATTTCTGCACGTGCAGTGACCCGTTGATCAGGTCCAGCCTCTTCTTGAATCTTCTGTAAAGCCTGATTAAGGGCAGTCTTAGCATTTTCACGCGCGCGAATGACATGGCGCTTATGGTAAGATGCTTTTGTCTCCAGCACGACCAAGAGACCAAACGCAACCCCGAGTGAAGCAAGAATTGCAAGTAAAAATAATGATAGGATAAGAGTAAATCCACTCTGGCGCTTGTGGCGCAACGTATTTGATTGTGTCTTTCCAGTCATATAAAAAAAGTGGCAATAGGCAAAGAAAGCGAAGGGAAGAAATCTATACAATTACATAATGGCAAGAAATTGAGAGAATGCAAGAATCTTGACCTGTAAACATAAGGTGAACAAACCTAGGTTTTATTACAAATAAACCCTGACAATCCAATCCGGCACAGTATAAATCTGTGCTAAAACATTACTCGTGATCGAACAGAATTCTTTTGAATATTCCATGCCGGAACATGTAGCCATCATTATGGATGGCAATGGTCGATGGGCGCAACGACATGGAAAGTCTCGCCTTGAAGGGCATCGGCAGGGAGTCGAAAATGTTCGAAGAATAGTAAAGGCATCTCGAAATTTAGGTATTCAGCATATCACTCTATACGCATTCAGTGTTGAAAACTGGAAACGGCCAAAATCAGAGGTTTCTGCCTTAATGTCCCTTTTGAATATATATCTGAAAAAAGAACTTGAGGAACTGTTACAAAATGGTGTTCGTCTAAATGTAATTGGACGAATTGAAGACCTACCAAAAAATGTCCAGAAGACTCTCCTTGATACGATCGAAAAAACAAAGGAGAATTCTCAACAAATTCTAACCTTAGCCCTAAATTATGGAGCCAGAACCGAAATACTGGATGCGGTAGCAAAGTATACAAGCCTTGTGGCAGCAGGAAAGGAAGATTCAGCGGAACTGGACTGGGAAACATTTTCCAGTTGCCTATATACACACAACCTGCCTGATCCGGACCTGATCATTCGAACCTCAGGCGAGCACCGGTTGAGTAATTTCCTGCTCCTCCAAGCTGCCTATGCAGAAATATATTTCACCCAACTTTGCTGGCCAGAATTTCTCCCTGAGCATTTACTTGAGGCGATTGAAGATTATAATAGCCGCGAACGACGCTACGGGCAAACAGGAGAACAGATAAAAGAAGTGAAGAAATCCATCTCACCAGCATGAAGAAAAGAATCCTTAGTACCTTTGCCTTGTGGGGGGGGCTCTTCGCTGTGGTCTACCTCCTAAAAATACATGGGGGCATTCTCATTCTAACCGTCTTATCAGCAGGAGCCCAGTGGGAGCTTTACCAAATCTGGCAAAAAGCAGGGCGAAGAGTAGCTCCCGCGGCGGGGGTTTTTGCAGGAATATTACTCATTCCATCTGCCTATTACCTTCGAGTACTTGATGCAACAGACCATCTATTCAAAGATGACTGGGCCTCAATTGGTATTCTGGGAGTCGCAACAGTTCTGGTTGCCTGGCTTATGATGAGGATTTTCCCGCCAAAAACCAGATTCCCAGGTGAAGCCATGATACCAACGGCATTGGGGGTCCTGTATGTTCCATTTCTGCTACAATATCTATTGCAGTTGTACCTTTTGGAACGAGGAGCCGGAGGACTCTTTCTATGTGTTTGGGTTATCATAACAGTAAAATTCACAGACATGGGAGCACTCCTCGTCGGGAAATTTTTCGGAAAAAATAAGATGGCTCCTACATTAAGCCCAAAAAAGACATGGGAGGGCGCAATTGGAGGCAGCCTCTTCTCCGTACTTGGATCTATCCTGGCTGCACAAATTGGGAATCAGTATCTTGAACTGGGATTTGAATTTAATCTTGGTTTGGCTGCCTTGCTGGCTATTCCAATATGCATAACAGGACAACTTGGGGACTTGGTCGAATCTGGATTTAAAAGACAGGCAGGCGTTAAGGACTCAGGGCATTCAATTCCAGGGATAGGAGGGGCTCTGGATCTTATGGATAGTCTAATTTTCACTGCACCACTCGCCTACCTGCTCATCAAGATATTTGGAACTGGTCACTCATGAATCCCCCGGCAAAACTTGTTCTACTGGGAGCGACTGGATCAATTGGGGATAGTACCCTTAAAGTGCTCCGCAAACACAAAGAAAGTATCCATCTGGTGGGCATCGCCTGTAATTCTAATTACCGCAAGCTAATTAAAATTGCCTGCGAATTTGAGGTTCAAAACCTAGTTGTATTTGATGAGAAAGCATGTGAGAAAGCAGAAAGCGCCCCAGATCTCCCACAAGGCATAAATCTTTTGAGCGGAATGACTGGGTTAATACATCTGTCGACGCTCTCTGTGGTGACGCATACTCTTTTTGCCATGGTGGGCGTCATGGGACTACGACCAGCACTGGCATCCATCAGGCAGGGGCAAACACTCATATTAGCCAACAAGGAAATCCTCGTCATGGCTGGGGAACTTATCACTCGGGAGGCTCAGGAAAATGAAGCCACCCTAATTCCTGCAGACAGCGAACACAATGCCATCCACCAATGCCTTCAAAAATGCTCCAGAGACGAAATAGCTCGGGTTCTCCTGACAGCATCCGGGGGGCAATTCCGTAATGCGTCCAAAGAGGAAATGGATCAAGTCACACCAGAGGAAGCCCTCTGTCATCCAAATTGGGATATGGGACCAAAAGTTACCATCGATTCCTCCACCATGGCGAACAAGGGCCTTGAAATAATAGAAGCCCATTGGTTATTCGGAATAAACTCTGGTCAAATCAATGTTGTCATCCACCCACAAAGTATCGTCCATTCCATGGTGGAGTACGTGGATGGATCTATAATTGCACAACTTTCCCCCCCTGACATGACCTTCGCCATTCAAAATGCTCTTTTTCACCCTGTTCGAGAGGAACGGGTTCTTGAGACTCTTGATTTCACACAAACTCTCCAGCTTGATTTTCATCCACCTGACGAGGAGCGATTTCCCTGCCTGCGTCTTGCACGCGAAGCTCTTGAAACCGGAGGGAGTGCACCCGCCACCTTCAACGCTGCAAATGAAATAGCAGTCCAAGCCTTTATCGATAGAAAGATCAGCTTCACCCAAATTCCAAAGACAATCGAAAAAACATTAGGGGAAATGCCAACCCGCAG
>JABJCN010000034.1 GCA_018668635.1 Opitutia bacterium | reverse complement strand
GCTTGCAGGAGTGGGTGATTCCACCCGTGCACGAGGACTTCTTGCAGGTAGCCTGGGCGTGCTTGTGGCCATGCCAGGCATGCACCCTGCAACCGGGGAATTAAGATGGACAATGGGCATAAGTTCAATGAATGAAGGCTTTCGCCTGATTCCGGTGCTCATTGGCATGTTCGCTATAGGAAAAATCCTTGAAGATTTAACGGAGAAGGAAGGAAAAGTGGAAAAGGTATCCGGGAAAGACTCAGCCTGGATACCCCTCGGCATATGGAAAAACCAGCTTGTGAACTTGTTCCGTTCGTCAGGAATTGGTACACTGATCGGGGTCTTGCCTGGTGTTGGGGCTAACATTGGATCTCTCGCCGCCTACATGGCTGCGAAGAGGGCCTCCACCAAACCGGAAGCTTTTGGAAAAGGAAGCGAGGAAGGGATTGTCGCCTCCGAGTCTGCCAACAACGCAACCGTTGGAGGAGCCCTGATTCCCTTGATCGCCCTTGGGATACCCGGAAGTGTAATAGGAGCAGTCCTTCTTGGAGCTCTAATTGTCCATGGCCTTCAACCCGGGCCTCTCCTCTTTCGTCAAAACCCTGAAGCTGTTCATGCCATCATTGGAACTGTACTGTTGGCCAATCTTGTAATGTATATAATCATGCTCGGGTGTGCCCGCTGGATCGCCAGATTGTCCTTCATTCCCAAAAAAATTCTTTTTCCCCTGGTTACGGCTTGTTGTATCTGGGGTGCCTATGCCTTGAATGGACTCTGGTTCGATGTCTTCATTATGCTTGTATTTGGCATAAGTGGATGGCTCATGGAAAAAGCAAAATTGCCCTTGGCGGCCTTCGTTATTGGATTCGTCCTGGCGCCTGTGGCTGAGGAAAACCTCTGTGCCGGACTGATGGCCAGTGGAGGGAGCTATGTCCCCCTTGTGACAAGGCCGATCTCTCTCGGTCTCCTGGCCACCACCCTCGCTCTCCTGTTATGGAAAAAGAAAGGATCGGTTAAAAAACAAAATGAATCCTGAAAGCTCTCGAAATAACCAGCCTTATAACCAGTTGACGCAGACTGACAGACTAGTGCACAAGAAATCCTAGGCCAAGAGATCGTTAACCACATTAGCCGGGTCCACCCCGGTTAATCCCAAGTCGAGTCCCTTGAACTTGTACTTGAACTGGTGATGGTCGATGCCAAGTAAGTGCAGTATGGTAGCGTGCAGGTCACGGACATGCACGATATCCTTGTTTACGTGATAGCCAAACTCGTCAGTCTCACCATAGGTCAAACCGGATTTCACACCACCACCGGCCATCCACATGGTGAAGCCGTGCGGATGGTGATCGCGCCCATAGGTTTTTCCAGAGACTTGAGCGACCGGGGTACGGCCAAATTCCCCCCCCCAAACCACAAGAGTATCATCCAGTAGTCCGCGCTGTTTAAGGTCCTTGATCAGCGCGGAAATGGGACGGTCGACTCCATGGCATTGCCTGACGTGTTGTTTCTCGATATTTGTGTGTGAATCCCATCCCCGGTCGTATAATTGAACAAACCGGACGTTACGTTCAATCAGGCGCCTTGCCAGAAGGCAATTATTGGCAAAAGATGAAGTCGCAGGATTTGCTCCGTATGCATCGAGTGTTTTGGCCGATTCTTTTTTTAGGTCCGTGAGTTCGGGTACGCTGGACTGCATCCGGTAAGCCATTTCGTAGGATGCAATGCGGGAGAGGATTTCGGGATCGTTTAATTCTTCGTGGTGACGTTGGTTCATCCACTTGATCAAATCGAGTTGATCCCGCCGGCGTTTGGATGAAATTCCATCCGGATTATTTATGTAGAGCACGGGTTCCGGCCCTTTCATGAATGGAACTCCCTGATGCTTTGACTCAAGAAATCCATTGCCCCAAAAACTTTGTAAGAGCGGTTGCGAACCCTTTGTTGGGCCTGAGGTCAGGACAATGTAGTTGGGTAGGTCCTTGTTTTCAGAGCCCAGGCCATAAGAAAGCCATGCACCCATGGTTGGACGTCCGAACAGTACTGACCCGCAATTCATCATATTTACCCCCGGGTCATGAATGTTGGTTGTGGTCTTCATCGAACGAATTATGGTCAATTCATCAGCAACCTCGGAAAGTTTGGGCAGTAGCTCGGAAATGACCGTGCCGGATTTACCATGCCTGAAAAACCCGTAAGGCGAGCCTTTGAGAGCAGGAAGTCCGCGGATTAGGGCGAAACTTTGGTGGTCCTTGAGAAGATGAGGCGGAATTTTCTTTCCGTCCATTTTGTTGAGCAGGGGCTTTGGATCAAACAAGTCTACGTGTGACGGGCCACCTGCCATGAAGAGAAAAATCACCCTTTTTACCCTGGGCTTGTAATTCAGTTTTTGGATTACTCCTCCATGCTCGTTTAATCCTGTTGGCTGACTTTCCCCCCGAAGCATATCGGCCAAAGCAATTGAACCCAAACCCATTGCGGAGTTTTTCAGGAAGGTCCGGCGGGCCAATGAATCAAGAAAAGAATATGTGCTCATGGTCGGGTAACGGTTTCATCCAGATTTAATAATACGCTACAGGCCAAAGTCCAAACCGCCAATTTTTGATTGTCTGCGATTTTCTTGGTAGCCTGATCGTCCTTGGCCAAGGCCTTGCCTTGTTGTTCAAGGTAGTTCAAAAACATATTTTTCTCTTCTTCTTTGGGAGACCGCCCCAAGGCAAGGCGGAAGGCCTGTTGCAATCTCTTTTCTTCATCTGAATTAATTTCTTGGAGCAAGCGCTTCGCAAATACCGAAGCCGCTTCTGAAAAGATCGGATCATTCATGAGGGCGAGAGCTTGGGTGGGAACATTGGAAACATTTCTTCTGACGACGCAATTATCACGCGCAGGGGCATTCAATAATTCCAAAGTCGGGTGCAAGGCCATCCGTCGCCAATAAGTGTATATGGTGCGCCGGTACCGATCCATCCCTTGGCTATTCTTCCATTTGCCGGGCAATACGCGCTTTTCCCAATAGTCTGGCGTTTGAAGGGGGAAAACAGGAGCTCCTCCGGTTTTTTGATTCAAGAGCCCGCTGATGGCAAGTGCTTGATCGCGAATTTGCTCAGCGGGCAGGCGGACGCGGGGCATGTGGGAGAGCCAAAGGTTTTCCGGATCCAATTTCCGGACCTCGGGCAGGATGCGGGCAGATTGCCGGTAGGTGGCCGAGGTCACGATCAAGCGGTTGATGTGCTTCATATCCCATCCGCTCTTTGCGAATTCGATTGCCAGCCAGTCGAGCAACTTAGGGTGACTGGGAGATGTTCCCTGGGCGCCAAAGTCATCCGGAGTACGAACCAATCCATGCCCGAAATAAGACTGCCAGAAACGATTGACTGCTACTCGGGCCACGAGTGGGTTTTTACCTCCTGTCAGCCAGCGGGCAAATTCCAGGCGATTTCGCGGGTGATAGCTCTCGGGCAGTTCAAATAACTCGGGAACCGCAGGGGATACTTGGTCGCCCTTGTTTAGAAAACTTCCGCGGATATGAACGAAGGTTTCACGCGGTTTGGCCCGCTCGCGCATGACGGGCACGGCATCCACTATTTTCGGATCACCTTTTTGATCATCCAGTTTAAGAAGCCTGGTTTGTAGCTCATAAATCTTCTTGCCTGCTACCCCTATGGCGAGTTGATCGCCCACGGCTTGATCGCTAAGATGCACCTCGCTTAATTCGCCCTCGAAGCGATAGGCATTGGCCTTGGAGCTTCCATTGTATCCAGAGCCAATGGCAAGAGGCCGGTTGGATCTGGCAATGAAAGCCGGTGGTCTACCACTGACCCTCGCCGCTTTATCCTCGATGCCGTCGATAAAGAGGCGAACGGATTTGCCGGCCACGAACTCAACGGCCACCAGATGCTCCTTGCCATCGTTTACAGGTTGACTTCCATACACGGTGATTCCGTTAAAGGATTCGGCCCTCGAGGACACCCAGAAGAACAAGTGCCCAGGCAAACTACCCTTGTCCCCTTCCCCGCCGATGCCAAAAACATAACCGCGTTGTTTACCCCGCCAGTCGTACTTGGAAACCAGGTCAGCTACAGTTTGTTTGGTCCGTATTTTTGCAGAGATTGTGAGGTTATGGGTGATGGAATACTTTTGCGGATCAACCTCCACAGTTGAATTCTCCCATTTACCGATGATGTATTCATCTTTAATTTGGGAAGGCTTCGGCATGGCCTTGCGGGCAGCCACAAGTTGCTGTTTCAAGAGCTTGCGTTCGGATTCAATGGGAAAGTTCAGCTTGGGTGCAGGCAGCTTGTAATTCATGGTGGGTCCACCCTGGCCAAAACCGGAACCGCGGTGCTCGATGTTATTAAAAAGGGCGAGGATGGAGTAGTAGTCACGCTGAGTGATGGGATCGAATTTGTGATCGTGGCATTCAGCACAGTCCAATGTCAGTCCGAACCAAACCCGACCGATCACGTTGACCCGGTCGATCACACCTTTGATCCGGTATTCCTCCACAGGATAGGTCATTCCCTTGGCTTGGGGCGCATTACGGTGAAAACCCGTTGCGAGCAGTTGATCGGGGGTCGCTTTGGGTAACATATCCCCGGCCAACTGCTCAATTGTAAACTGGTCAAAAGGCATGTTTTCGTGGAATGATTGAATGACCCAGTCACGCCAGGGCCAAATATTTCGCATTTTATCATCGGCAAAGCCCCGAGTGTCGGCATAGCGGGCCAAGTCCAGCCAATCCTGAGCCCTCCGCTCGGCATAGGCGGTCGTACCCATTAAGCGGTCAACCAGTTTTTCGTAGGCATTATCATTCCGGTCATTGGAGAATGTATGAATCTCCGATGGAGTAGGAGGCAATCCGGTGAGGTCCAGGGTGACCCGCCGGATCAAAGTTTCCCGGCTTGCCTGATTGGATGGGATGAGCTCCTGTTCTTCCATCCGTTTGAAAACGAAGGAGTCGATGGGATTAATGACCTTGGAGGAATAATTAGTCTTCGGAGGTTTGCTTGCCTTGGGTTGTTCGAAGGACCAATGTTTTTCGTACTTGGCTCCTTCCCCAATCCATCTTACGAGAATTTTCTTTTCTGCCATGGTTAACGGCTTGTGGAATTTTGGCGGAGGCATGAGCTCGTCATCGTCATCGCTTTCGATACGAAAAACCAGTTCGCTCTGTTCCGGTTTCCCTGGCACTATTGCAGATCCGGCATCATTCTCACCTAAGGCCGACTCTCTTTTATCGAGACGCAACTTTGCCTTGCGCGAATGGGCATCAGGGCCATGACAAGCATAACAATGGTCCGCCAGAATCGGACGGACGTCGCGATTGAACTGCAAGAGGTCGACTCGCTTGGAATCCTGGGCCCAGGCATAAAGCGAACAAATATCCGCCAAGACAACGAGAACGAACGTTTGCACGATGACGCTACCTTTCATTGGAAAAAATACAAATCTAATCCAATGAAAACTACAACCAATTGTTATTGTGCCAGTTCAGCCAAAGCGGTGGCAATTTCCCTGAGGCTTTTGGGCCATTGCTCGAAGGGAACGCTCTTCGCGGACGGGATCTTGGGAGTAGCAATGCCCTCGACCAGCGAGGCCGCTGGTTGGGCAAAGAGGAACTGAACATCCTTTTGTCCGTAAGTATCGGCAAGACTCTTTGCATAGGCTTCCAGTTCTACGGCATATTCCTTTGATTTCTCCCCTATATTGCTTTCCGACGGCACCCAGATTACGCCTGAAACAGCCATCGGGGTAAGCGGACTCACGCACCAGTTGTAGGCATAAGTTGGAATCGTATCGGTGGACACGGCATCATTTTTTCCGGCTTCGGGGAAAGCGGGAGCCCCGAGTGCGAAGGTTGAGGAATCTGTGCCTATCTTGCCTCCATCCGTAATGTCCCGAACGAAGGCCTTGACCTCATCGATATGCTTGGCAACAGCCTTCCGGGCCACTCTTGAATTCGGATACTGGAGAAACAATTCATCAAGGCGCGCTTTGAAGGCGGGATTCTTTAAATTCATTACCCCTTGAAAAGAAGTCCAGGAAAGGGGTGAGGCGAACTGACGGGTCCTTCCTCCCGAGCCTGAAGACATGGTGATAAATCCTTGTGGGATACCCGGTCGGTTCAGGACCTTGGCAAACTCGTAGGCAAACATCGTTACACCGCTTCCTTCCCTTGAGAAATCAGCGGTTAACCAATGAGACCGGTATTTTCCACCCCCTGTCTCGAAGCGACGCTTTCTGGGGGTAACTGAGGTGCTGGCTTTGGTCTTTCGACAAAACTCGCGAACAAGAGGCATGGCCACCGGGAGTTCGGCTTTCTTATTCCGTCTGTCGTAGGGCCACTCGGTGGAAAGCAAGGTACCTCCCGTAAGGTACCAGACGTCACCAACGAGAATATCACGAACCGTACGGCTAAAACCATGACTGGATTTTACATCGAGCGTGATCGGTTCCGTCGATGCCTTGCGTGCAGGGAAGGTCACAGACCACTGTTCCAATACATTTGGAGAGATGGTTTGTGTAGACCCATCCAGAGTGACAGTTACCTTTACGTCTGGGTTGGCATGACCCCATATTTTTATCGGGTGACCGCGCTGAATGATTGCCCCGTCCCTGTAATATTCAGCCACTTGCAGGAACGGGTAGTTCGGATCAGTCCATTGAGCATATTTCGCCTTTAGGGCGGCCACCTTTTCAAGATCGTCCTCCTCGAAGATGAACTTTCCGTCGATGGCGGCAAAGGGAGTCGCAGGCAGACCTGCCTTATTGTAGAGGTTTGAGTTTTCGGGAACTGCATTGTAGGCGTATTGAACCCCGGTGGGGAAAGGAACTTTTGAAGAAGTGACCTCCACGGTATCCCCTGCGATCTTCGCTTCTGCGGTATGCCACTTTTTATCAGTCCCACATAGCCTGAAATGGTTTAGTCTGTCCCCCGGGCTTGGATTGGCTGGCTCAATGAACTTGCCGGGTTCACGGCGATCCTTGGCCATGCCTTTGGAACCGACCATCAGGCCACCGAAAAGACTTTCCTTGTCGAAGGATATAATAATCTTCTTCCCCTTCACTTTGTATCCGCTGTAAATCGGACCGGTGAAGGGAATATTCTTGCCGTACTGCTTGGCGAGGGCCCAGCGGGCCATTCGCATCCCGGGATGGAGTTTGTTATAATAATGAATCCCGCCCGGGTTGGCGGAATTGATATCCGATTGCACGACCATACCTACATTTTCCCGGTTGTTTACAAAGAACAGATGTTGGGCCTGACGGATGTCGGCAAAGCCGACGTTGTTCGGGTCAGGAGATCCGTAGGGTTGCATCTGCGTAAAATAGAAAGGCATCTTGGGCATTGCCCAAGCCTCTCTCCAGCCATGAATGAGGGCTTCCATCCTGGCTACATAGAGCCTGCCATCCCCGCTGTTGCTTGTCCCCTGACACCAGATTGCCCCGCGCATCGCATAAGGAATGACGGGTGAGATCTTGCCGTTGAAAAACTGAGATGGTCCGCGCCACATCCCGGCAATCCCGGGGAGATTCGGACGGGAGGGAACCTTTCCTCCGGCCTCTGCTGCCCTGCCGGCTTCATCCTGCCACGTTTTCAGATTCTTGTAGTAGCGTTCGAAGGCATCTTGTCCGTGTTTGGTCAGAGGGTCTGCATCGTGGATGAGATCTGCGTCTCCCTTGAGCTTGGGATGGGCTTCGATAGCCTGGCGTCGGGTGAAAGCCTCGATACGAGTGTTGCTGTGGGCACTGAGTAAGATTCCAATCGGAACGTTCAGTTCCCTGTAAAGCTCGTGGGCGAAGGATAGGGATAAGGCGGAAAAACCACTTGCGGCGCTTACCTTCCTCCACCCTTCCTCGGAAGTGGCTTTCTTTTGCGGGTATAAGGCGGACACCGTGTTGACGTTGATTTCTCGAATAGGCACGTCCTCCTTCGACGAGGCAAGGTTCTTGGCTAACTCACTGCACATGCTTTTTCCGGCTGTCCATACCATGTTTGACTGACCGGAGGAGAACCAGACTTCTCCGACCAGCACACCTTTGAAGGAAATCGATTCGCCTTTGTCGTTTTTTACTTTAAGTACCCGTTCTTCCCGGGATGCTCGTAACGGATTGAGCTTAACCATCCAGTCCCCGTTCTTATCACTTAATGCAGTCTGGTTTTGCCCAGCAAACTGGACGGTAATTTTGTTCCCCGGTTGATCAAAACCCCAAACAGGCACTTTAGAATCCCGTTGAAGGATCATATTTTCGGTAAAGGGTACCGCCAGCTCCAGTTGCTGATCTGATGCCGATAAACCGAGAAGAAGGAACAGTGTCAGAAGAATTGTAGGGAACGTATTGGTCATGGGTTTCGAGTAAGGTTTTTTCGTTGCTATCTGGACAGGACCAGTAGTTGTGATTCCCAACCCGGTTTGTTGCGCGTACCGAAACCACCGGTCTCAACGAAGAGGTAGTTCTTCCCGTCGTTGAGGGTCTCGGACGTCATCTTTAGGGCCTGAAAATTCGTAAGGTCCATCAGGGTGTTTCCCGACCATGCCCAAACCGGACTGTTCGTGCGTCCCTCTTCTTTTAACGTGATCGTGGAAAACGGGGGACGATGCGCCCGACTTTTTTTACTTGGATCGAATTCTGCAATCTCCGAAACCTGGGCAATCGCTTTCCATGTACCGCGAACCTGCTGATTGTTTATGAACCGGCCGTCCCAACGAAACTTCTCTGCAGATGCTGACTTTTCCCGGTCCTCGGGGTCCTGGGCATCTTGCCACTCGGAGGAGAGCATGGGAACGATGGAAGCCGACTTGAATACGAGCTCGTCATCCATGGGCGGAAGTTTTTGTTCCTCGAGATGCAAGCTGAATTTTCCCTGAGGGACCGGCTTTGAGGGCTTCACCTTGTATTTATCATTGAAGCGAAGAAAGGTTATTGCAGCAATGTCAAGAAAGCCCCGGCCCAGATCGTCCATAAACTCCTTGGTGAAATAAGCTCCCTTGGGCAATGCGCCTGATCCGCGTCCGTTGCAGTTCTTTGCTTCTATCAGGAGCTTACCGTTTACATAGACTGCATGCCCTCCCCCGGACCCAACATGATTCCCGTCGTTGATACGCAAACGATATCGGTGCCCTGGTTTGATGGGCGGAATCTTGAAATGTTGTCGTAAAAGAAGTACTTCCTTTTCCCATAGCGTGTTGACTTTTGTGGCGCCATAACAGTCGGGTCCCGTGCAACCGGAGCCACACTTGTGAATTGGGCCGGTCGGAAGCTTGCCCATAAAGTGACCGAAGGGACTCCTGCCCAATTTGAACGCTCCCCAATTGTTCGCGTCATTACTTTCAAATGAGGTCTCGTACCATTGGTCCATGTCTTTGGGCATGGTCACCTTCCGGTAACGGGTAATTAGTTGATCGAAAGGCACTTGCTCGGAGTGGATCGGATTAAAGCTGTGATATTTCCATTTTGCATTGCGAAGATCCAGAAACATATTCCAGCCATAGTGATTGTAACCGGCACGATTATAAAGAGCCACTAATCCATCAATGGAATCCTTGGAACCACCAGGGTAACCAGACTGAACCTCCCCAGTTGCCAGTTGCCCAAGCCTCGTCCGGTTTCTGCCGACGTACTCAGGAATCAGCTCATCCATTATGATCGGGTTGATAGCCCTCTTCAGTTCAGGACCGAATTGACTGGAGTCCGCGTTGAGGAAGAATTCCTTGTAAGGCAGGATTTCTCGAGGATAACGTTCCCGAGAGATTTGGTAGAGGACATCCAGTCCGCCCGGCACATCAGCGAGGGATTGGGCGATGAACTTCAGGTGAGCGTCGAAGGTTGAGGTAACATTCTGGCCACCGGCTTCGATCTTCACACCATCGTAACCGATGTAGGCTTCCCGCAGAGTTTGCTTGGCGAGTTGCTGTACGGCGGGAGAAGCCACCCGGACCTTAGCCCTGATGGCAGGCATCAATCCCTGGGTCAGGCCTGAACGTTGGTTACTTCGGATCAGCTTGCCCATGGGAGGCAGCACCTTTCGATATGAACTGTCTTCGGCAACCACCGGCGTCAACGCTATCATGGCCGCGTTCCGCAACCACCAGTCGCTGTGAGCAAGGTAGGGAATAAGGGCATCCACGTGCGGCACCACCCATTGCGCACTAGCATGGCCGATGACCCGCAGGGCGGCATCCTTAACAGACCAGGACTCCTCCGGGTCTTCCACTGCCTTGATAGCCAATTCAAAAATTTCACCGGTAAGAAGGTCCGGTCGCTTCTCAAGAGCAGCGAACATACTCTGTCTTGCCCGAGGATCGGGATGCAGAAGGAACTCCATTAACAATTCCTTTCGCACCTCACCGTCGGGGGAACGCCAACCGATATAACCGCTATTGACGCCCAGCACCTTGTTAGCGGCCACAAAGCGAATGTTATAATCCTGATGAAGAAGATAGCGGCGAAGTATCGCATCGCTCACCTCGCCCGAGTTGTGCAATCGGATCAGCACGGCCTTGCTTGAATCCTCCCCCAGTGTTTCACCTGAGAGGTCCTGTTTTCTTCCTGATACGTCCGGCACGGCTTCCAGGGAGAGAAAGGTATTGTCTGCCTGCACCCCCCAGGGAAGCTTTGGGAGTTTGTAGCGTTTTGAAAACCTCGATGGAGGGGCTCCTGCAATACGAAGGGTTTTTCGAGGGATGGTGTAGGCCAGCGGATAAGCAACCCCCCATTGTTCCTTGTCATAACCGGCGCCACCGAGGATACCAAAGGAACCATCGAAGCGACGGGATAGATCGTAGTGCCAGCGACGCTCGTCCATAAATTCGCGATATTGAGCCGGCTTTTTGTCGTGGAGAAGTCCCATGGCTGCGCTCCGCCAGATCTCACCGATCCCACCGCCTGTATGTCCATGAAGCATGAAGCTTGTGGTATAGAAGCTTTGCATGGCACAGGTGTCTCGAGCCATGGCGTAAACAGATTTCTCACCATCAGGCATGAGGGAAGCAGCCGCAGCCATGGCGAAAGCCAGTTTACCGTTCTTGCCATTATCGACAAAGCCAATCTCGGTCCGGTTGTCCCCGTAGGGATTGTTCCCCCGACCGGCATAGCGGTAGAAATGTGTCAACGCACCGAGTAATGCATGGTCCGGTACTTCTGCGCCACATTCCTTGGCAAGCAGAAGAAAGGTGAGTACGCCTGTTCCGGCAGCGTTCAGGTGGCCGTTCCCATAACCCGGTGTCACTCCCCCTCGACCAAGCCAACCATCAAGGTACTGCGTTTCCACAGCATTCTTGACCCACTCTTGAATATTGTAGAGAATTTCCTTGTCGCCTGTGCGCAGGTAGGTCTCTGCCAGTGGAATCCCACCATAACCGACATACCAGGGATACCGGTGTGGCTTCACATTGCGGGCCCATTCCCGAGCCACGACCAAATCCTTCTCCTCACCAGTAGAAAGAAGGAACAAGACTCCGATCCCGGCCAAGCCTTTTTGAGCGTCCGGCTTGGCAAGATAGTCAGCCACCTGTCTCACGATCTTTTTAGACTTGGCGCAATTCATTGGCCAGGTCCTGCTGTAGGCACCCAGCACAGAAACCTTCACTGTGACCAATTCGGCTTCGCCCTTGATAGCAAACTTGAGTAGACCATCGGTCGCCTCCGCCTTGGCAAGAATATCGCCGAGTTGTATGCGTGGATCAATGTCCTGGAGAACTTTACCATTGATTGATTCAATAATCTGCCCTTTTGACAGTTTACCCGTCTCGGCAGCAGGCGACCCCACCTCAACATGGGAGATGCGCATAGTAAAGGCTGGCTGCAGTAGGTCTATGCCCAACCCGACTGGACCGAACCGTTTTATATTCTGAAGCGATTTCTTTTCGTCCGGTCGAGTGGAAAAGACAGGATCCGGTCGAGTGTAGAAAGATTTCCCATAGATGCTTGTAAGCGTGACGACAATCAGGAGAGCAAAGGAAAGAAGGCTTTTCACGCAGGTATTCATTGGGTTTTTTATTTTCGAACAGGTCTCTGATGCGAAGGAATAGGATTATTTAAAATCTTCGTTATGGACTAAAAAGTGAATCATCAATCAGTTCCGGGCTTTCTGGACTGCTCATCGTCCAATTTCTCAAGCTCGACTGAGTCCTTGATTGCCCCTTGAAATTCTTCGTCAAAGGAAACTCGATTACCGGTTTTGGTCTCCCCTCTTTTTTGATGTGGATGCGGACGAACAATCATCTTTCCCCCGTGCCATTCAAGTTTCACAAATCTCGGAGGCTTGCCGTTCCAATTGCTATTCCTAGCCCGCGGATCACCCGTGCGGTTGGCCGGTGAAAGCAGAAGCTCGGTAGCTTCGTCCCAATCCTTCATCGCAACTCCTGCCAAGTTTATGAATTGGGAAACTGGCAAACTCAGCTTGTGGACGCCCGCCTTCGGCAAATCGACCAAGGCTACGAAAACATCCCGTTTTCTTCCGGTGTAGCCTTGCCAAGTATTTACCTCCATACGTAATCCCAGTTGGTTTTTACCATCAAAGGTTTCGACTTCCAAACCGAGCTCCCCCTGCTTGGGCCCGATCCAAGATGGATCGACAATTTTGCGAGTGGCAAACAACCAATGATGTGGATTTCTCCAATTCAATCGATACCAGTCCTGCCAACCTCTTGAGAAATCATCAATCAAGCGGTTCGGCCTTTCAGTCGGTTTTGTTTTCGATTTCCTTAAATCCTTGGGATAAGCCATCCGATACTCGGAACTGAGGGTCAAAAGTCTGGTCGCCTCGGTTCCAGGACGGGGCGGAAGAACCTTTGGCATCCCATAGGTGAGGTTGGCAAAGGCGAAGAGAGGTTCGGTACTATCGAACACTGGGCATTCTCCTTCATAAACCTTCCCGGACTTCCGAACCTCGGCACTCCGCCAGAAACGAATGCGCGGATCCCGGGCATACCCATAGTAGATCTCCA
Source organism: Opitutia bacterium (assembly GCA_018668635.1). GTDB lineage: Bacteria > Verrucomicrobiota > Verrucomicrobiia > Opitutales > JABJCN01 > JABJCN01. The sequence goes on along the minus strand of JABJCN010000034.1, from coordinate 6,404 downwards.
CGTCCTTCACCGGCAAACCGCTTGAATGATCAACCTGCACCCGAAAAAGTGGTATCCCGTTATCCGTATCCAGAACCAATTCCGCGGGTGAGACCTTTGGAAAACGAAAGTTTTTCTTGAGATGGGACTCCATCCACATGAAACGGGCGGCCGAGGTTTGATCAGTAAAGCGATGATTCAAATGAGGCGCCAACACCAGCATCCTATCCGTCTCAGGAGGTAACGTTGACATGCCCTTGACAACCCATTCTGTCGGAGAATTGAAATCGTTGGTTGATCCCAGAAAAAGGATCGGGGCCTTGATGTGGGGCCAGTGAGACTGGGCGGATACACATTTGCGATAAAGGGTCAAACCGTCCACCTCAGTCATTCGGCGGGCACTCCCCGGCAACCCCCACAGGTCATCATAGAGATATCCGCTACCACCTACGGAAGGGGAAGCCGCCTTGACCCGGGGGTCAATGCATGAAATCACCGTGGAACGCCCCCCCATGGAGTGCCCTTCCACGCCAAGCTTGTCAGGATCAACCCCTTCGGTTTGCTCCAGCAGTGTCAAGGCCCGGCGAACGCAAATTGAAATCAAATTCCAACTACTATTAAGCGGATGAGCTTTCTTGAAGAGCGTATTCGGGTCGGGCCTGACAGTGTTGTGATGATCCAGTTGATCGGCTTTGGTCACCCCTGGACGAATGAAACCGGCCGCCAATCCATCCCAATCGGTGTTGGGCGTATCCACTTTTTCCAAAACTTTTCCGCCCCAATTGATGCTCACACATGCATATCCCATCTTCATCCAATCCTCCACCCGTCTACGATTTGCCCGTTGCCCGCCTCCATGTACGTGGACGATTCCTGGCTTAGGCGTTGGGTCCTTTGGTAAACCAACGTAGGCAGCAATCATGGGGCTGGCAGCCTTGTTGCTTCCTCGAAGCCTGCCCAAGGAATACAGGACAAGCCTTACCTCGCCTCGTTCCGTCTTCCAGGATTCGATAATTTGGATCTCCAGTGGTTCTTTGCGAGCATCATAGCCTTTCCAGAAATCGAGTATATTTGGGACAGAACTCTTTCCATCGAAGGATGAGATCTCGCCCCCTTGAACGGAACCAATGGCAGATGCAATAAAGCACAGCCTAAAGAGACTGATTTTCGAGAATAAAGCGGGGAAGATTTTGATAATTAAATTAATCACTTAATTATATTTTTTTTGGGTCTGAGACGAAGAATGACCTTTTCACCGATTTTAGGTAAGCTCTCCGAGTTTACCTGCCAGGACAACCCACCGTTCTGGTGACCATGAACGCCGGGCAGGCAAAGTAGTTCGTCCCCGAACGTGGAGACGGAAATCACGTTCCCGCTGTATTCGCATATATATTTCCTTGGTCCAGGGCCATCTTCCACAAGGTGTGAACCCGCAAAAATGAAACTGGATGGAAAAGATTCCACTTTTTTTTCAGATAAACTCGCATTGAATTCCTCGAAATAAACAGGGGAAACGAATTTACTTATTGGATATTCTTTTAGTTTTCCCTTTGCATCAGGAAAAACGAGCGAGACACCAATACGCTCCCCTGAAGGAGGTACTGGAATCCAACGGATGCGTCCCCCTGTCTCATTCCGTTGCATTGCGGGGCTCCCTGGTCGGGCACCCAAAAGAAGTAATGCCGTATGAATATGCATGGGTCGGGCATTCAACGTAACTATGGACTCGTGCTCCTTGCTGTCCTTGGTACAGGCAATCAATTCCAGTAACCCATCATGCAGACAAACCTCTGCATCCACATCAACGGAACGCTCTTCCAGATTTAATTTGATGCCGGGTAACTCGAGTTTGCGAAGGGCTTCCGGCGTAGGGGTCGTAGGTTTATCTACCGCTTCATCGCCATGAACAGCTGAATCAAAACTGCTAGAAAAGAAAACAAGAAACAGAGCTGTTTTTAAGAGATGATGCATCAAATTACAGGGGCTAAAAAAACCTCCATTAGTCATTCCATGAAATAACTGCACAATAAAAACCTGGATTTACAAGAAATCGAATAATTAAGCAGGCTTTTCCAAAGAGGCTCAAAGGAATTTATTCTAATTCAAATAATTCGTTCAAAAGTTTATAAACGATAGAATCACAATGAAATATTGCGACGCATAAATGTCACTCATTTGCGAAAATCTAACGCTTATTTACGTCAGACCATAAAAGAATTGAAATAATAGAGACGAGAATCTTAAAGATTTGAAACAATCTCACTCATGTAAAATCACTGCACAATGCACATACTGAAAATTCCTCCAGCGATCATTGCTCTTTCCATCTGTTTCGTACCCATATCAGCCAGATCAGAAGCTAAACTCAAGGAAAGCCTGCCTGCCTTGGAAGATAATTCTGCACCACGCAACCAAACTGAAATGTGGAAGGGGTTTGATCCCCAAGCCGAACCTCTGGACATTGAAATCCTCAAGGAATGGGAAGAAGATGGAGTAGTCCTAAAGGTTCTGCGTTACCGAATCGGGGTTTTCAAAGGTAAGAAGGCGATGATGGCGGCTGTGTACGGCTATCCTAAAGGGGCTAAAAAATTACCGGGGCTTGTGCAAATTCACGGAGGGGGACAGTATGCCGACTACCGCGCTCCATTGGCTAATGCCCATCGCGGATATGCATCAATTTCAATTTCCTGGGCTGGCCGTATTTTTGCTCCAGGCTACACGGTGAGACCGAACGAGGTGAAGCTTTTCTGGGACGGCAAGACGGATGACCCGAATTACAAATTGACCACGGATTGGGGTACGCTGGACGGATATCATGCCCCGAGCAAATACGGAAAGGATGCCTTCCCATCGATTCCAGTAGCGGAATGGTCATTGGATCCAGTTGAATCGCCACGAAACAATTCGTGGTTCCTTGCCACTTTAGGAGCCAGGCGTGGCTTAACATTTCTTGAGCGTCAACCGGAAGTCGACGGGACGCGACTCGGCGTATATGGTCACTCCATGGGAGGAAAACTGACCGTTCTTACCGCCGGTTCTGACAAGCGGGTCAAGGCGGCGGCGCCGTCCTGCGGGGGGATCAGTGACCGTTATTCAAAATCTTCCCTTCACTTGGCGACGGTGAGCGATCCTCCAAATCTAAGGAGAATCACTTGCCCCATCATCTTCCTGAGTCCTTCCAATGACTTTCACGGGCGAATCAATGACCTGGAAACCGCAATCAATGAAATCAAGGCCAAGGACTGGCGGGTCACCTGCGCGCCACACCACAATCATCAAGACAGTCCACCCTACGAGGTGGCCACGCAATTGTGGTTCGATCAACACCTCAAGGGTATTTTCGAGGTACCTGCCACACCTGCTCTGGAGCTCCATCTACCTAAAGGGGAAGCCCCTGTAGTGACTATCGAGGCAGATGACTCCGAGGAAATCTCATACATCGACGTATTCTACACCCAACATGGCCAAATGGACGGCAAGAGGGATGATACTGCGAACACTAAAAGCCGCTTTTGGCGCCATGCTCCCGCGGAAAAGCACAAAAGGAAATGGGAGGCAAGATTATCACTCTTTTCAACAGAGAAACCACTTTGGGTCTATGCGAATGTGCGATACAATCTGGACCAGCCGATTTCTGGGGCGGGATATTACTATGGCTCCTACACAGCCAATTCATTCAATCTGTCCTCCATCATGCAGGTCGCATCCGCTGAAAAGCTACAGGAATCCGGAACCATTGCCACGCTTACATCCAGTACCCTAATCGAAGATTTTAAAGGTGAATGGGAAAAGGAATGGTTCAGCTACAAGCCGGAGAAATGGGGTATCAAGACACATAAGGTCTATCATCAGCAATGGACAGCCCCGAAAGGAGCGAAAGTATCCTTCGAAATCCGGACAGCGCAAACAAACATCCTCACGGTCGGAATCGATGATCATGCCTGCGAAGTGCAACTGCAGGGCAATGAGGAGTGGCAAGCCATTGAACTTTCTCCAGTCGACTTCAAGGACGCCGAGGACAAACCCTTGGCCAACTGGGAAGGTATCAAGGAGTTCCGACTGGACGACACAGAGAGACTCAGACCCCCAAGGGGATCAAAGGCCAAGGCCAAGCTCATCGGCTCACCTTGGAAAGGTCAATCTCCGGAGTTCCGAAGCCTCCGGTGGAAGACAGATTAAGCTGAAAACGTTTCTACTCTCTCTTTCACTACTTTTTTAGCCTGTGTTGCTTTTAACTTCGGGAAAATTAAATTCGCTCTTTTATATTATGCTTTTGCTTGCCGAAGAACGGTATCAACCCTTATGTGCAAGAGCGTGAACTTGGTTAGAATAGTTTTGGTCCTCTTTTTTTCGGCAAGTGGCTTTGCCTTTGGCGAAAACCAAAAAGTAACTGTGCCGGAAGAACCGACACCAAAGGGAGGGATCTATTTGACGAAAACCACCACCATTTCAGCCTTCTTCAAGGCCCACTGCACAAAGTGTCACAATGCCGAAAAGAAAAAGGGTGGGATCAATTTCCTAGAGCTCACGGATTTCCGGCTCGAGAATGCCAAACATTGGCAGGAAGTACTGGAAAACCTCCAGCGCGGGGACATGCCGCCAGAAGAATCGACCCAGCCCAGTGTCGGCAACCGGATCCGTTTTGTTTCGCAGGTGCAGGAACAACTTGACCGTGTGTTTGCGGACTCGGACGAGAGAGACTTTCGTTTCACTCGTCTGACTAACACTCAAATTGCCTGGAGCTTGAAGGATTTGCTCCAAATCGACCGTGACTTCAGTGGCGATTTGATCGAGGACCCCGTTGGCAAGCACGGCGAATCCCTGCAATCAGGACTGGAGCTGACGGCCGGCCATATGGAGGTGTACCTGAGTGCCTTGCAGTCTGCCGTCGAATTGGCAGTGCCCGACTTGAACACCCCTCCGAAGTCCTACGTTCTTAAAGGTAACGACTGGGAAAAACAACATTACCTGAACCGCAACGACCTGGCTCACGGAAACCGTCGCAAACATCGCCGTTATCGTGGTCCCAAATGGCTGGGCGACGACTTCGAGGTACCTGTCCCCCCCAATCACTTCTTCCGTATCTACGTCGACGACAACCGGCCTCAAGGCCAATTCCGCATACGCATACGCACCCGGAACGAACCACCCCAAAACGGAGGCGACCTAACCAAGCAGGAATTCTCGGTTTTCTTTGACAAAGGATTCAAGTCGCCCATGCACACGATCGGCAGTTTTACGGTGGAGCCTAAGCCCGGTTCCCAAGAGTTTGAGATCTTCGGTAACGTCTTCGATTTCCCTGGGGTGGATCCGGCACCCGTGTCGAAAGAAGACCCTTACGGAATCACTGCCCATTTTCATTACCGATTCCTTACCGTCCAGAATTCCTCTCCTCTGACCTCGCCTTCAAATAAGCCCGTTACCAACAAGAACTGGGTCCTTTTTGGTGATTCCCATTTCATCCGCGCGGACGATCGTTGGATCGATGCATGGGGAGAAGATTTTGGGCGAACCAATTGGCTCAAGCGTTCCCATGGAGGGAGCGACCACCCCACGCGAGGAAAGCCTTCGGTCTACAAGGAAGTTATGAAGGACACGAGCTACGCCGTGATCGAGCGGATCGAGTTTGATCTGCCATGGCAGTGGCCACCGGCCAGCGTTCAACCGTTCATGCATGGGGGCAACATGGACGACAATGCCATTACTAATGGTGTGAAGTCCCTTGCCATGAGGGCTTGGCGGCGTCCCTTGACCGAAAGCGAAGACAAGGAACTGGATGTCCTAATCAGCGAAAAGTTGAAAACCTCCGAATCGAATATCGATGCCCTCCGGGATCTGCTTATGGCGGTGTTTGCCGATACCCGTTTTCTTTTTTACTCGGACGTCGAACAGACGCAAAAAATGCAGAATCATGAACTTGTAGGCCGTCTGGCCGGCTTTCTTTGGCGAAGCGTTCCTGATGAAAGACTTCTCGAGCTTGCTTCCCAGGGAAAACCCATGAAGGATATCGAGCTGAATGCCGAAGTGCAGCGTATGCTGGCGGATTCGAGGGCTGAACGATTTATCGCTGACTTTGCCTATTCCTGGACCGGTCTCCCGAAGCTTGATCAGATTGCTATCAACCCGAACTATTATCGGTGGTGGAACCCCAAGTACAAGGACTACATTAGGCAGGAACCTGTTGAGTTTATGAAAACCCTTCTTCGTGAGGATCTCAGTTGCCTCAATTTGTTGTCATCAGAATTCATGGTGGTCAACGATGTGCTGGCCAAGTATTATGGAGTTCCTTTACCCGAAAGCGGTCACCGTTTTTCTCGAGTGCCGGCAATCGAGGGACGGGGCGGTATTCTTACACAGGCCGCTTTCCTGCTCAGTCACAGTGATGGAGAAGACGCTCATGCGGTTAATCGTGGAGTTTGGATACG
>JABJCN010000036.1 GCA_018668635.1 Opitutia bacterium | reverse complement strand
GTAGTCAGAATAGATTAAATGGCAAAAATTTGACCGGACTTAAATGAATTAAAGAATTTAAGGCAAAGACGATTTGGGTGGTCGGTCGAGTTTCTACATATTTAATAATCTTGAGCATTGCTGATAAATCATGTTTTCGAGATCAAATGAAATATTTCCATTGTTGTATGGTTTCTGTTGTATTGTTTCTTGTTCTGCGACTGAGTATATTCGGTGTAATCCCTGATCAGCCTTGGTTTCCCAAGGCGCCTGCGTTGCCAGGGCCTTCGGGCAAAGTCATTCGCGTTAAAACGGTGGATGAATTGTTTCAAGCGACCAAAGACGTCGAGCCCGGTGGGTCGATTCTGCTTGCGGATGGCCATTACAGGATGCCGCGTTACTTTGAAATTACGACTGACAACATAACTCTTCGAGGGGCATCGGGTGATCGGCATAAGGTCATTCTTGACGGTGCATCGAGTCGCCATGGTGAACTGGTAGGCATTACGGGTGCAAAGGGTGTTACGATCGCTGACCTGACTATCCGGAACATCAAGTGGAACGGTTTCAAGATCAATTCGGATCGAGGTGCGGAAAAGGCGACGATTTACAACTGCGTCATCCACAATATCTGGCAACGTGGCGTGAAAGCGCCGGCAATGCCCAAGTCAAAAGGGGACAGGGGGCCACGTGAATGTCGCATCCAGTACTGTCTTTTTTACAATGACCGCCCCAAGCAGTTCGCGGATGACGAGACCGATACCCCTGACTCTTTCAACGGCAATTACATTGGCGGAATCGATGTCAAGAATACCATCGACTGGACGATCAGTGACAATGTCTTTATTGGTATTCAAGGCCGTACCCGCGAAGGTCGAGGCTGTATTTACATCTCGGAAAACGGACGTGGTTGCAGGATCGAGCGGAACATCTTTATCGACTGCGACATTGCCATTGCGCTGGGCAATCCATCGCTTGGCTATTCGCCGCTACAGGCAATCAACTGTATTACCCGGAACAATTTCATCTCCCAATGCCCCGAGACAGGTATCCTGGCTTGCTACACTCGTGACTGTCGAATCGAGAAAAATACAATTCACGATCCGGCAAGGAGCCCCCGGAGGCCAATCTGGGTGCAGAACTCAAATGATGGATTAATTCTCAGGAACAATCTTTTGATTGGGCCACCGATTCTAGTCACCAGCGACAGCGTAATCGAGCAAACCGGGAACGTTCATATGGACCGGATTGTTAATGCACCCCTAGCAGAATTGAAAGCCGGTCAGGATTTCCTGGCCAAGAAGGCAATTGCAGAAGCGGTGAAACTTCCTGCGCAAATTCTAGTCAAGAAGCAACAATCTGCTGCTGGCCGACTCAAGCCCGGAATTCAACCGGAGGCCACCCTGAGCGCGATGCGTAAGGTTCACGCCGGCTTCAAGGGACAACGTGGCTACATCGCGCAGCTTGGGGACTCGATAACTTATTCAATGGCCTTCTGGTCTTCGATCGGTTGGGACGATCCGCAACGGTATCTAAGGCAAGACGACGGTCTCCCCAAAACACCCTCCAAGATGCGATGGCGAGATTATGTGAGGGGAACCCGAGACAAGGGGCCAAAACATGCCAACTACTCGGGTTGGCAGGTCGGGCAACTATTGAAGTCCATTGATGCAGTCATCGAGCGGGATAAGCCCGAGGTCGCGATCATCATGATCGGCACCAATGACATTTCAGGCGGTCGGGTCCCCGAACATTATCGTGGGCGTCTTGAGCAGGTTGTCCGCAAATGCACCATTGCTGGTTGCGTGCCGATTCTCAACACGATTCCGCCCCGCCGTAGCCGGGACGAAGCTGTCGCTGAAGCCAACAGGATCATTCGCGACGTGGCCGTGAAACTCCAGGTGCCTCTCGCAGATTTTCATTCCGAATGTATCCGGCGTCGCCCGGACGGTTCATGGGACGGAACAATCATTTCCCGCGACGGTATTCACCCGAGCGGTGGCAAATCCAACGACTATAGCGAACAGAATTTGAACAATTGCGGATACGCGTTGCGCAACTGGGTCAACTTCCTCGTGTACCGGCAGCTCTACTTCCGGGTTTTGAATCCTGTCCAGAAGGACCAATAAGCTGGATCTCTGTCGGAATCCATGTAACCGTCTTGAGGTGGTAACCAGAAGTTAGAAATTGTTTTTCTGGAGGTCCATTTCAGTTCAACCCCTTGAGGCATTCCTTCGCCACGACATGAATGCAATGTGCGGATTGTGTTTTGACGTGTTTGGAAGATGGACGTCTTTTCTTGGGGAATCCTTGTCGGAGTTAATTCAATACCTCTTCATCATATTTACAGCAATGACCTTTTCTGTATTTTCCTGATATTTATCAAAAATAAAAAAATATAACTTTACATAACAGAATAATTTAAAAAGTATGCTAATAAAAAAAGGCTCAATCAGCATTTGATGACTGACCACAGAAGGGTTGCCGGCCAAGCGTTCGAAAGGAAACGAATAATGTTAAACAAGAAGCAGAGAATAAAAAACAAGTCAGGTATCTACGCCAACTATCGCATAGAGTTTACCCTCGGAAAAGACGAGCCCGCGCAGGAACGATTCTTTAATGCCAGCAGCGAGGAACATGCACTGCAAATGTTTAAGGAAATGAACAAGCGGCAAAACGTTGAAGCCACGATTGTTTCCGTCCAGGTGGATTGATCACTGGTCACGGAGTGACGCAAATCTTGACCCACCTTCTCTACTGGGTGTTTGATTCGAAAAATTAAGTAATTTGTAACTGTTTGGAGTACAGTGTTGCTGTCGGATGAGTGGCCATTACGGCCAATAAAACCTTGGGCCAGACGGGACGTGTGAAGAGGTTGTGCTTGTGACAGAGGGGATTTGGGGATGTTGTGGGGAATATGTTGCAAGTATCTTCCAGAGTATCAATCCCTTTGAGGGAGATTCAGTTACAGGCGATTCGTTCGCAGGGTGCTGGGGGACAGAATGTGAACAAGGTATCCACTGCAGTGCATTTATTCTTCGATATTCGAGCGTCTTCTCTACCGGAAGTCTATAAAGAGCGTTTGTTGAAGATGAAGGACCGGAGGATCAGTCTGGCGGGTACGGTGATTATTAAGTCACAGGAAGCCAGGAGTCAGGAGGCCAATAGAGAGAAGGCTTTGGAGCGTTTGATGGAGTTGATTTTAGAGGTGACGCAGATGCGTAAGTCTCGTAGGGCGACTGCTCCTACGAGGGGATCGAAGGAGCGACGTTTACAGGCCAAGGGAACGCGCTCTAAGACGAAGACTTTTAGACGACGTCCAGAGATGGATGATTAGGAGGTCTCGAAGTCCTATGGGCAAGTATTGTTTCTGATCGAGTCCCATCTAAAATATTATATAACCAGTAAATTTCATTTTCATACATCAATCAAGGTAGTAGTCGATTATCAGTTTTGACGTAAGATTTGGCGCGACCTGAAGAGAGATGCGCCACCCCGAATCTTGACGTTGTTGTTTGGGTGGTGAATTGTGGAGGAATAACCGATGAGATGAGACGATGGATGATGAGTATATAGAGCAATTAAAGAGGGAAGCAGAGATGGGGGACAGTAATGCACAGTTCCATCTTAGCCTGATATATTCCTTGGGCACGGATCTGCCGTGTGATAAGGAGAAAAGTCTCGAGTTGATGACCCTTGCGGCGGAGAGGAACCATACCTGCGCGATGAAAACCCTGGCTCGGAAGTATCAGTACGAAAGCCCCGAATTAGCCATGCATTGGTTAACCAAGGCAGCCGACATTGGGAATGTTGAAGCGCAGTCAATCCTTGCCACCATATATGCCAACACTTCCTCCATCCATTTTATATATGTGGAGGTTCCCAAGGACGAAAAGAAAGCTTTCATGTGGGCTGACCGGGCTGCCCGCAATGGAGGATCCAGTGAGTGGTACTTTATGGGTTGCATGTATGCAAATGGCATCGGTGTTGCCCAGGATGACAGGGAGGCTTTCAACTGGATTAAAATGGCAGCTGACCAGGGCCATGAAGGGGCTATGAAGGATCTCATACCCATGTACAAGTTTGGATATGGGGTTCAGCAGGACTGCAGGGAGGCAGCCAGGTTATTGATGCATTTTGCCGAGCAGGGGGATGCAAAGTCCCAGTACCAGCTCGGTGTCATGAATTATAAGGGCGATGGTATCCCTCGGGACTACCGGGAAGCAGCCAAATGGTTCATCAAGGTGGCCGGGCAGGGGAATACAAAGGCCCAGTACCAGCTGGGCGTGATGTACGCCAGTGGCGATGGTGTTCCCAGGGATTTCAAGGCCGCCGTCAAGTGGTACAGAAAGGCAGCCCGGCAGGGTAGACCCGTTCGTGTCTGGACCAATCTTGGCAACCACTACTACAACGGCGATGGTGTTCCCCAAGACTACAAGGAAGCACTCAAGTGGTACAGAAAGGCCGCCAAGTGTGGCTTTGTTCCAGCCCTCCATCAACTTGGCTTGATGTACGCCAATGGCGAGGGCGTCCCTAAGGACAACGTCACTGCCTGTGCATGGCTGATTGCAACCGGTAGCCATCTACTTAAGGCAGACCGTTATCTTGTTGCCGCGAGGCTGACTCCGGAGGAGCTTGCCAAGGCTCAGGAACTTTCCCGGACGTTGGTAAAAGTTCCCAGGAGAAAGTAATAAATGGTGGAGGTGGCGGGAGTCGAACCCGCAGGGGTAGGGGAGTCAACCCCAGTAAACAAGCAGTATGCAGGGCTTTCTGAGGAGGCGTTGACTCATATATTGACCAACCTTCCTGACACGGATCGTCTAATGCTGTCGCAGATCGTCGAAAGATGGGGTGATCTGAGCGACGAGTTGAAGAGGGCGGTTCTGGCGGTGGTGGACTTGGGCCTGTTACGACTAAATATCTTTTATTAAAAAACCCTTTACCTTCCAATCATATCTCCTTGGCCCGGGGATCGAATTCAAGTTCAGCTTTGGCCTCGACGAGGGTAGTTAGCTGATCTTTGGCTACCAAATCGTCAAAATGCTTGCGCCACCATTCGCGACTATTCTTACTCGAAAAGAGGGAAACCATGCATAAGACACTATCCTCACTCACGCTCGCCCTTGTGGCTCCGATCTGTGCAAAGCCCACTGCGGCTCAAAGTTTCATCTCTGATCCCTATAAGGTAAAAGTCGACGATGCGTATTACTTCAGCCTGAAGTCTGGCGACTCAGCAAAGCTGATGATGAGCGATTTGACCTCCAAGGGCACGAAATCTCCAGCCTTCACCTTCCAGTCGCTCGGTTCCATGATAAGCTTGGGGGATAGCTTGATCTTTGCGGCCGATCAGGGCAAGGGATCTGAGCTGTATCTCTTCTCTCCAAATGTAAAGGACACTAAGCCTAAATTGATCAAGGACCTTGTGGTGGATGGCTCGTCATCACCTCAGGAATTGACGGTTTTGGGAGATCAAGTGTTCTTCTCTGCGAGTGATGGTAAACGACGTGAATTGTATGTGTTTGACAGTAAGAACAATAGCGTGAGCACGGTGGCGGCCGGACACAAGATCACCATGCCTGCTGACCCCGTGCACCTGACGGTGGTGGGCAACAAGTTGTTCTTCAGTGCAGGCGAGGCCGAGGAGGTGAAAAGGGGCAAGAAAACGAAGAAAGTCTACCAACGTCGCTACTACATGCTCGATACCGAGAATCCTAGCAAGATTCATGGCTTTCCTTTCTTTGATCAACACACCAACCAAAAGCATTCGGTGGTGGATGGTACCAGGCTCTACTTCAAAATCCATGAAGGCCCCGAGCGCTATGAGATTCTCTGTATTGATACCGCTGCTGCCCAACCTAAGGTTGAGGTGATCGGCGATGGGTCCGAGGGATTTTCTGACTGCCTCACCATCATCGGGGATAAAATGTATTTCCGTGGCTTTGACGGTCCAAAAAATATCGGCAACAAGGAACTGTGGTCGGTCGACCTCACCCAGCCTGCCAAGCGTGCTGTGTTGGAGGAAGAAATCTGTCCGGGAGCCAAGGGCGCCTTCCCATTCGCCCTGGTTGCGGTGGAGGGGAAACTCTACTTCAATGGCCGTAAAAATGGAATCGATACGCACGTCATGGTCTTCGACCCGAAGACAAAGGGGCCATCCAGAAACTTACCCGACAGCCAAGACGCTTCCTACTTGATTAAAAGTGAGAAGTGCACTCTCCGCTTCTGCAGAGTGGTGGGAGACGAGATTCACTTTATGGAATACAATCCAGCAACGGCCAAGAGCACCAGCTTGATGACGGTACCTGCTCCTATGCGGGTGGGCTTTTTTTAGGTGTCAGTCATCTACAAGGGACCAAATATTTCTTTTTTGCAAAACAGGTCGAGGCGGCAGCTGGTGACGCGACGAAAGATCTCATCAATCAACTGAAAATTGATATCGCTGTACTTGAGCTTTTCACCCGGCTTGGATTGCAGTTTCTCGGCGACGCACTTGGCGATGCACTCGGCGTGTCCTTTCCATCCGACGAGCGATATGTCCGGACGGAGTCCGCTGGTGTTAGTGAGAAGATGGCGGAGGGTAACCGCGTCGTGACCGTCGCCGGTGAATTCGGGAAGGTGTTTTTTGACGGGGTCATCGATACTGAGGTTGCCGCGCTCGTGCAACAGCAGCACGGCGGGTGAGGTGGCGATCACCTTGGTGAGCGAGGCGTCGTCGTAGAGTATCGGTCTGCGCTGGAGAGTGGATGGGGTCGACGCTTGCTTTGCCGTAAGCCTTCGTGAAATGGACACCGTTACGCTCAACCCACAATACACCACCCGGCAATAGCTTATCATCTCGTGTCTTATTGATGGCGCTGCCGATGGATCGGAGTTTTGGGAGGTCAAAAACATCTTCCAGTTTGGCGGATTGCGGGGGAGCAGTGGATGATTCAATACAGCCCGACACTGTGCAAAGGCCGAATGCTAAAACAAATTGACCGCAACCAGACATGAGACATGAAAGTACTATACACTGCAGAGATTGGCAAGTGCTTGCCGTTCATTCTGTATCTGTCCAGCTACCCCGCGGTTCAATATCAAGACAAGATTCAAATTGCACGATCAAACATAGAACGCAAGAAAGAGGACACACAAATGAAGCGAATCGTCCTCACCATAGCAGTACTTGCCATTTCTAGCACAACACTCACCGCTGCAAGCCCGCTTAATGACAGTGAATGAAGGAGACACC
>JABJCN010000066.1 GCA_018668635.1 Opitutia bacterium | reverse complement strand
GACCAGTTTCCCGGATGGCCTCTCACGATTGGAATTGATGAACAATATGGCCGAAAAGCCGCGGAAAATCTCCCCACTCTTCAATTCAGTGGGATAAAGGATCCCGTGGTTCAGGTTATTAACGAGAAGACCGGTGAAACAATTTACACACGTCGCATAAGGGGAACCTCTTTCAATGCCAAGGTATTTGATTCCAAGGCGACCTACTCAGTGATTGCCGGGAACCCGGAAGATGACAACCTCCAGACACGCATGAAAATCAAGCCCGGCAAGGGCACCATCAAATTCAAATTCTGATTTCTCTCCCAATTTACACTTCGAGACCTATTCAAAAGGACAGCCATATAATAATTCACATCATGAAATCCATCTCTCGCATCTTTATTCTTTGCCTCGCAACCCTGGTCATGTGCACCCCAGGCAACCGCCTTCAAGCACATGACCCGGCGAGCCAGATGCTTTTCGCCGCACAGAACTTCATCAAGTCACTGGACGAGAAAGCCAAGGCGGATGCCCTGTATCCCTTTGATAGCAAACGGCGGGAAGCATGGAACTTCCTTCCCGATAAATTTATCAAGCCCGACGGAAAACGCTATGGTCTAACCATTAAGAAAATGACGGTGCAGCAACGTACGCTTGCACACGCCCTGCTGGCATCATCCCTCAGTCATGATGGTTACCTGAAGGCCTCAACAATCATGACCCTTGAACAAATCCTGTTTGAGATGGAGGGCCGTGACATCCGCCAACCCGACCTCTATTACGTTTGCATCTTTGGCACTCCTGACAAGGCAGGCACATGGGGCTGGCGCTTCGAGGGACATCACCTTTCCCTTTCATTCACCCTTGTCAACGGGCGGGTTTTTTCAGTCACCCCGGCCTTCTTTGCAACAAATCCGGCAGAGGTCAAGCAGGGGGCATTCAAGGGACTCAAGGTTCTCCGAGAAGAGGAGGATTTGGCCCGTCGAATTGTGAAGTCGCTAAACAACCAGCAGAAAAAAGCAGGCATCCTTTCCGACAAGGCTCCAGCGGACATCCTTACCACTTGGGATCCTATTGTTGATCGCAAGACTTTCTTCCCCCCGCAAGGCATCCCCTTTAAGGAACTCAATGCCCGCCAGCAGGCTTGGGTCCTTGAACTGGTGGACTTGTATACCTCCAAGCACCGCCATGAAATCGTTGAGCAGGTGAACCGGAGAAGCAAGATCAAGGACACGGATACCATGTTTTTTGCATGGGCCGGCAGCACACAACCCGGAAAAGGTCATTACTATCGGGTTCAGACCAAGGATTGGCTTTTTGAGTATGACTGCACCCAGAATGACGCCAACCATGTACATTCAGTCTGGCGTGACTTTGATGGTGATTTCGGCAGGGACCTACTTGCCGAACATTACAAGGATCATCACAAGGAAGCCGGGTTCAAGTCCATCTTTGATGGAAAGACCCTGAATGGTTGGACCCCCAACGAATCCAAGGACAGTTTCTACGTAAAGGACGGTGCCATCGTGTCAAACGGCCAACCCCGGAGTCATCTCTTCTATACGGGCGACAAGAAACCCTTCAAGGACTTCGAGTTCCGCGGAGAGGTGCTGACCAACCCACATGCCAACGCCGGCATCTACTTCCACACGAAATTCCAGGATTCAGGCTGGCCCAAGTACGGATTTGAGGCCCAGGTCTGCAACACCTACCATGACCCGAAAAAAACCGGTTCCATCTATGCCGTTGTCAATGTGGACAAGGCCCCGGTCCTCGATGATGAATGGTTTGGCTACAGCATCCGCGTTGAGGGAAACCGTGCCGTCATCAGGATAAACGACAAGGTCACGGTTGACTATACCGAACCGGCCGGCACCAAGCCCGGAAAGCAGTTTACACGCAAGCTGGATGAAGGCACCTTTGCACTTCAGGCCCACGACCCCAAGAGTGTGGTGCTCTTCCGCAACCTGCGCGTAAAGAGACTTTAAAAGAGGCAGGAAAGCTCCCGGGGCGCAATCATTTCGATCGTTTACGTTTCAGGTCAGGCACAACCTTTGCCTCGACTGTAGGCAACCATTTCCTGTGTTCGTGGATCACATCCTCATGAACTGCTTGTGACGCCATATTTGACCACTCGTTGGGGTCACGATCATGATCGTAAAGTTCCTCTGTGCCGTCCGAATAGCGGATGTAGCGCCATCGCTGACTTCGAACCGCATGGTTCCCGCGTCCATAGGTCATCAATGCAGGTTTAACCCAGGTTGCCTTGGGATTCCTGAGCAACGGCACTGCACTTGTCCCGTCACAGGTTGAATCGGAAGGAAGTCCACAAAGCTCGAGAAGCGTGGGATAAAGGACTGATAAGTCTACGGGTATTTCACATCGAAGACCGGGTCTTGTCACCCCGGGGGCGACAACGATGAATGGTACATGATTGCTTTTCTCCCAGAGGGCAAACTTCTCTATATGATCCTTTTCTCCAAGGTGAAATCCATGATCTGACCAGAGTAAAATGACCGTGTTGTCACGACGGGGACTCTTGTCCAATGCATCCAGAACTCGGCCAACCTGGGAATCCGCAAAGGCACAGCATGCGGCATAGGCACGGATAAAATCATGATAGGACCCGGGAATGTGATTATCCAATTTCTGCATGCCACTCCAGAACCATTTGGATCTCTTCATCAGGGATTTGGCCCCGGAAGGAAGGTCATCCCAGTCATTATCCCTGCGATCTGGCAGTGAAATACCGGACAACCCATTGTGGTAACCGGGCGGGGCAAAGAAGGGTGAGTGCGGTTTGAATATCCCGCAAGCAAGAAACTGTGGTCTCCCCTTCGGCGGAGATTGCAATGCCCGGATGCAGTAGTCGGTGGTCTTGAAGTCAATGGTATCCCGTTCCAGCTTGGGCCAGGTACCCCAGTCGGTGTTGCGTGAACCGTATCCCGGGGCACGATTGAGCTTCTTCGGGGGCATATTCTGCGATGCCATTGGCTGGAAATCATCAAAGGATTCCTTGTCGTGAAAGGCACCATCCAGATGATGATGAAAAATCTTGCCCGCACCATGAACTGCGTATCCGGCTCCCCGGAACTGCTGCATAATCGTCAGGCGCTTGGGCAGTGCCCCTCGCCAGTCACTCTTGTTCCCGTAGACTCCCGATGTGAATGGTCGCAACCCAGTCAATGTCGCCACCCTGGATGGATTGCAGGCCGCGGAAACGCAATAAGCCCGTGTAAACAACATCCCTCTTTCCGCCAGGCGTTCGAGATTCGGTGTCCGGACCGGGGAATCCTTGTCCAGCAACGAAATCCAGTCGTTCATGTCATCGATAACGAGGAACAATACATCCGGCTTTACTCCGACTCGTTCGGCTCCGGATAAGGAAAGCGCCATTAGGATTGAAAAACAAAATACTCTAAATCTCATGAGTGGGGATATTGTTCTGACAATTGAAAAAGAGGTCAACATTAGCATCGAACCCCTGTCTGAACCTAAAGTTCAACCTGTAAATTAGTAATTGCGATTAGGTTTATTTGAATTAGACAGACCGATAACAAATTAAATTCGCATGTCAGCAATTGATCGACAAAAACTCCCATCCACCCCGAATATGAACATCAAGAAAGCATACTCAATCACCTGCATATTGCTTGCCCCCCTCGTCACCTT
>JABJCN010000037.1 GCA_018668635.1 Opitutia bacterium | reverse complement strand
TTTTACGAATACCAGACGAATAAATAGAACACACTTGATAGAGTTATTTAAATAGCTCTATAGTAATGGAAAAATCAGGGGCGTACCCTTTTCCTTCTAGGCATGCCTGACGACTCCCGTAGGCGAGATAAAAACGGAGGGAGTATCATCTTCGAAAAGATACCTTAGCCATGAAATATATACTGCTTCATTCACTCATTGCTGCCCTTCTGGTGGCAACTCCATCAAGAGGTCCCGCAGAACGAGACAACGAGAAGGTCCTTTTTCTCGGCAACAGTTACACGGCCCAGTCTGCTCACTTTATAAGGGAGGTTTTCAAGAAGGAGGCACCCGGATTCCAACTGTCTTTTCTTACCCCTGGAGGGGTGGATATAAAACATCACCTTGAAAATCAAAAGAGCCAAAAGCTATTGGCTTTAGGCCAATGGGATTTCGTCGTCCTACAGGAACAAAGCCAGAAAGCCGGACTCGGAGGTCAATTTAGTGCCGATTTCCACAAGGCTGTGGCCGGCTTTGTCCCGGTAGTCCGAAAACAGGGTGGAAAGGTTTGCCTCTTTATGACTTGGGGACGCCGGGACGGTGACAAGCGAAACCCATCAATATATCCTGACTTTAAGACCATGCACAACAAGGTTAGCGGTAACTACTTAAAGGCAGCCAAGACGAATGGTCTGCTCCTTGCTCCTGTAGGCAAAGCGTTCGAGCATATCCACGCAACCGATCGTGACCTGTTCCAAAAGCTCTACAAAAAGGATGGTAGTCACCCCGACAAGGCTGGAGGATTCCTGGTAGCCTGCGTCTTTTTCAAGGCATTGACAGGAAGATCCCCTGAAGGCATTCGATGGGATGGTGGGTTCAACTCAGCAACTGCCGCCAAACTACGCAAGGCCGCAGTCAAGGCCTTTGACAAGTAGAATCCTGATGCAATTTCCGTCGTGTGCAGTTTTTCGAATTTTAATCATTCAATCTGCCATATACCTTACAAGTCTCGTTAACATTAATGCGAAGGACCTCAAGGAATCGATAAAATCCGCACCCACTCAGGAATGGTTGTACGGTCATGGAACAGACCGTGGCGAACATGTATTTGAAGGATTTCAGGCAAAGGATGGAGGATTTGTTGCTATTGGAAAGACTGGTGAAAAATCTGGACGCACCACGGATATACTGGTTGTCAGGACAGACGCTAAAGGAAAACTGGAGTGGCAGCGTATCATTGGGGAAAAAGGCAGGAATGAGGAAGGGCGATGCATTATTGAGGTCGAGGATGGCTATATTTTGGGCGGTGCACTGACCCTCTCCGGAAAAACAAAAGCCGGGTTAATAAAACTGGATAGAAATGGAAGGACAGCATGGTCGAGAATCCATGATCACTCCGGCCATGGTGCAATTCGTGGAATCGACCTCACAAGTGACGGGGGAATCGTTGCAACGGGATACACGGATAGCAGACAGAGGGAAATACCGTTCATTGCAGATGAAGCCAGAGGATTCATTCTAAAGACGGATTCCAAAGGTAAAATCTCGTGGGAAAAGCCGCTTCGCGTTACCCAGGGAACCAAGGTAAGGACCGATAAACATAATGGTGGGTTTATCATTTGTTCCACAATCTGGACGTTCTCGAATGGGAAAGATCATCAGGATGCATGCCTGATCAAGACCGATAACCATGGCAACGTAACCTGGACAAAATTTTACGGTGGGCCTGGACAAGACCAATGTTTTGACATGGACCTGACCGCGAATGGGTACGTACTGGCAGGTCACACAACCTCGAGTGGCAACAGGGGATGGAATGCATGGTTGGTCAGGATTGGGAACAAGGGGGAACTGATGTGGGAGAAATCCTTCGGCGAACCCCTTGGCGGGGACCCCAGACTTATCTATGATGAATGCTACGGCGTCAGGACTACGCATGATGGTGGATTCATCATGGCCTGCGGTTCCGGTATTGAACCGGAAAATGTGAAAAACAGAAGGGATCCCAGAAATATCTGGGCCGCCTATGTGATCCGAACGGATGCCAATGGAAATATAATATGGGAGTTTACGCACCATACTCCAGCGGAAGGCCACAATGCCGCAGAATATATCACCCAGTGCAAGGATCGAGGGTACATGGTTTTCATGGACTCCGACAATGCGGGTTCAATGAAAGAGGAAAACTTCGGGTTCCTGAAGTTGGCTCCGGAAAAAAGCATTGAAACAAACACTCAACCAAAACGTTGAGGCGCAAGCAGTCCCACTTCAAGCGCAGGCCCGTCATCCATTACACCAAGTTGACGGGCGATGATTTGCCCGGTCACGGGTCCGAGGCTGAGACCGAGCATTGAATGACCGGTGGCAACGATGGCGTTGTCTGTATTTGGCAAAGGACCGATGTAGGGCATCCCGTCGGGTGTACATGGTCGCAAACCGGACCAGATATCAATCCCATCAAAATGTTCCGGTTTAAATGCGGGAAAGAACTGACAGAAGGACTCGATGATGCCCTGTACACGGAGCGGATTGACCGATAGGTCTCGGCCGCAAATCTCCATGGTCCCTGCGACACGAAGTTTCTTGCCCATGGGAGTCACCGCGACGCGCCCCTCCTTAAGCAGGGAGCAGACACGGGGTTGCTCGACAGGGTGTTGAAGAGTCATGGAGTAACCCTTCCCTCCCTGCATCGGAAGACGCAACCCAAATTCACGGGCCAAATCCGGCGTCCAGGCACCGCAGGCCAAGACAATCTGGTCAACGTGCAGTTCATCCTCCGACTCGGTAACGATCCGGGTAACCCGACGTCCCTCGCGAATAAAACGGACGGCCTCTGCATCTAGAAAGCGACCTCCACGACTGGAAATGTCCTTTCGTAGGGCGGCAAGAAGCGTGCCGGGGTTCAGGTGGCAATCCTGAGGAAACCAAACACCGCCGATAACATCCATTGTGACATCGGGGTCGAGTTCACGGATGCGTTCCCGCCCACAGACCTCGGCCTCCACACCAACCAAACGAGCCATGTCAGCCACTGCTGTCTCATTCTCCAGACCCTTCCGGCTCTGGCAGTACATAACAAGCCCGCGCTGTACAATGTCGACATCCAGCTCCTCTCCCATTTCAAGAATGAGCCGGCGGCTCTGGAGACTCATGTCAGACAACAGTTGACGATACTTCAGGACATTCCGTTTATTTGAAGAGCGGAAAAAATCCCAGCACCACCGCCACATTTCGAGATCCAAACGCGGTCGCAAATAGAATGGACTCTTGGGATTAAGCATCCATTTCAATCCCTGCCCGATCACCCCCGGGGCAGCCAGCGGGATGAAATGACTGGGGACCACCATGCCTGCGTTCTGGTCCGAACAGGATTCACGTCCACTGGAGTCCCGGTCCAAAATCGTTACCTGAAAGCCGGCACGGGAAAGATACCAACCCACAGAAAGGCCAATCACTCCCCCGCCTATCACGATAACCTCCTGTGAATTCCCTGACATCAATTAGAATTAAAAAAGCGCAAGGGAAACAAGGGATCAGGCAAGGTCAAACCCATGTTTCACAAAATATGGACCGTATGCATAATGTCATCATCCAAATTCATGTCATAATTGACAAATTGCGTCCACAACAGCTAGTCTTAGGCAGAGATGATGGAGAGGCGAAACTTTCTAAAACTTGGGCTGTCTGGGCTAACGCTCGCAGACATGCTGGCCTTGCGATCCTTGAGTGCAGGAAATGATAAAGAAAAGGGGCTCAGCGGCTTTGGTAAAGCCAAGTCCTGCATTGTCCTATTTGCCTGGGGCGGTCTCAGCCACCATGACACATTTGACCTCAAGCCCAATGCCCCCGCCAACATCAGAACCCGCTTTAGGGAAATCTCAACCGATATCCCCGGCATCCGCGTCAGTGAGCACATCCCCAAGTTTGCACGCATGATGAAGCACTGGGCTGTCGTGCGAAGTGCCCACCACAATGCGCCAAGCCATCGGTCCGGTGCCTACTGGAACCTGACCGGACACGAACCACAAAAGCTGGATGGGAACTGGCCATCATCCCGAGATGACTGGCCCTGTATCGGGTCCATGATATGGGAGGCACTCGGTGACGGCCGCGGCCCCATCCCCGGAGCCGTCTCACTCCCATACACCATGTACGACGGCGGAACCGCCAACGGTCAGGACGGGGGGTTCCTCGGCCTTGGACGCGACCCGACCGTCCTGCGACCCAACTCCACCAAGCCACTAAAGATGTATGGCGGAAAGTCTCCCGCCTCCGGGCACGTGCAACTGGAACTCCCCAACGGCGTGGACCTGGCCAGGCTGGGACGCCGACGCAGGCTGATCCAGAGTTTCGATACAAAGGCTCTCCCTCGACAGGAAATCAGTGATGCAGTCACCCGCTCAAGGGAACAGGCGCTCGACATGCTGCTTGAACCCAAGGTTCGCGATGCCTTCAATATCGAGAAGGAGTCTGTCAAAACCCGTGAAAGCTATGGTATGCACATTTGCGGGCAAAGTACTCTCATGGCTCGAAGATTGACCGAATCAGGAGTTCCCGTGTCCACGGTCTACTGCGCAGCAGGTGACCTAAACGGATCCAAGGGTGACCATTTTGACACCCACGCCAACAATTTCAATCGCCTCAAGAACAACATGCTCCCACCGCTGGATCAGGCCGCATCCGCCCTCATCGATGACCTTCGTCAACGCGGCCGCCTTGACGAGACCCTCGTCGTCCTCCTGACGGAGTTCGGCCGCACTCCGAAAATCAACGGAAGTGCCGGACGCGACCACTACCCCAACTGCTACACCGTTGCCTTCGCCGGCGGTGGAATCCTAGGCGGACAGCTCTATGGAAGCTCAGACTCAATGGGTGCTGAACCTGCCGACAAACCCTGCGGCCCTCCAGATCTGCACGCCACAATTTTCCACGCCCTCGGCATCGACCCAAGGCACGCAATCCCGGCCAGGGATGGACGCCCCCTGCATATCTGTGACGGGAATCCCCTACCCCTTTTCGCCTGATCCACCAAAATATGAAGAAGGTGCTCATCACCGGCGGCGCCGGTTTCCTCGGCAAGCGTCTTGCCCAGGCGATCGACTGGGCTGATGACATTCTCCTGGCAGATATCACCGAGGCAGAAAACCCGCACAACGGATCCCGTACAACCATAGCCGATGTCTCCAAGCCGGAAGACATCGCCCGAATCGTGACACCAGACATCACCGATGTATTTCACTTTGGCGCGGTGGTCAGCTCGGGGGCGGAGGCTGACTTTGACCTCGGGATGCACGTAAATCTTGACGGCACCCGCGCCCTGCTTGAGGCCTGTCGTGCCCTGCCCTACCCGCCCACCGTGACCTTTGCCAGTTCCTGTGCCATCTTTGGAAGCCGCGGCGGTGAACTTCCATCCAACGCAGCATCACGCCCGGAGTCATCCTACGGGATACAGAAGGCCTGTGGCGAACTCCTCGTCAACGACTATGCACGCAAGGGCTTCATCCGCGGGGTATCCTGCCGGTTGCCCACTGTTGTAGTGCGGCCAGGCAAACCCAACCTCGCCGCCTCTTCCTTCGCAAGTTCCATCATCCGCGAACCCATCCATGGTCACCGGGCTACCTGCCCCGTCAATGGAGACACCAAACTCTGGATCGGATCCGTCAAGAGCGTCATCGCAAACTTCCTCAAGGCTCACGAATTGGCCCAGGCTGAAAGCCTTCCCACTTACCGCGCCTTCAATTCCCCCGGCATCACTCTCACCATCCATGAGATGGTTGACGCCCTCGAACGCGCCGGCGGCGACCCATCCCTCATCGACTGGGATTTCGATCCCTCCATCGATGCCATTGTATCCAGCTGGCCGGCGGCTCTCGACGTCTCCCCTGAACTGAAGATCGGATTCACACAGGATACAAACTTCTCGGAAGTTATTAAAGACTACGTCCAAATTTACGGTTGAAGTTGAATTAGACTATAATCAACCGATGTTAATCTGGACATTGCAATGAGCATTCTCTTCGCTCACCACTTCAAAATTTTTAATTACTCACAAAACTACCTCAAGATTAACAACTGAGGTTCCATCAACAGGAAGAAAGCACACTCCATGAAGAGCATCAACAGAAGGTCATTTCTAAAAACGTCAGCGGCCGCATCAACGATCCCTGCATTTAACATCCTGCCCTCTTACGGCGCTGATCCCAAAGAGAAACTCAACCTGGCGATCATCGGATGCTCTAACCAGGGTGGCGGTATTGGTGGTGGTGCAATCGGAACCGGCATGGCCAATGTTGTCGCCCTTTGCGACGTGGAGCCTTCCCGCACACAAAGGTTCAAGGCCAAGCACCCGGAGGCAAAGGTCTACGACGACTTCCGGAAGATGTTTGACGAGATGGGTGACAAGATTGACGCCTGTACAGCTGGTGTACCCGATCACTCCCACTTCCCCATTGCAATGCGGGCCATGGCGGAAGGCGTTGCCGTGTACGTCGAGAAACCCCTCGCGCACACATTTGAGGAATGCGAATTACTGATTGCGGCGGAGAAGAAATACAAGGGTATCTGCCAAATGGGAAACCAGGGGCACTCGGGTGGACAGCGCATGCAATTCAAGACATGGGTTGAGGAAGGAATTATAAAGAATGTACGCAAGGTCGATGCCTGTATGAATAAGGGTCGCCGCTGGCATCCATGGGGCAATGTAAAATCATTTCCTCCTGCAGAACCAATGCCGAAAGGCATGAACTGGGATGTCTGGGCTGGAACGGCACCCAAACACAACTATAGCAGTAAATTTGACAAGGGCAACTGGCGCGGTTGGTACGACTACGGGAACGGTGCCTTCGGTGACTGGGGACCACATACCCTCGACTCCATCCATCGCTTCCTTGAACTTGGCCTGCCATACGAAATTCGTGCCGACAAACTCGAGGGGCAAAACGACTTTATATACCCGATGGCAACCACCATTGCCTTCGAGTTTGCAGAACGCGGCAAAGACATGCCAGCCATGTCGATCAACTGGTATGACGGCGTCAAAAACCAGCCACCCCACCCGAAGGAACTCGATAAGGGACGCAAAGTCCCTGCATGTGGCAAGGTAATGTATAGTGATGACCTGACCTTTATGGGAGGTACCCACAGTAGTGGCCTAAGGATTATTCCTGAGGCGAAGATGAAGGAAATGGGACCAGATTTACCAAAGATTCCCAGAGGCGACACCAATCAAAGCCACATGCGCAACTTTATGCTGGCAGCCATGGGCGAGGAGGAATGCAACTCCAAGTTCGCTGTTTCAGGGCCGCTTACACAGGTATTCGCCCTTGGTTGCATTGCCCAGCGCCTCGGCGGAACTTTCAAGTTCGACACCAAGACCAAGCAGATCACCAACAACAAGCGTGCCAACCAACTCCTCAAGGGGCATCCTCCCCGCAAGGGTTGGGAAGAGTACTACAAGATGTAAGGCTTGCTCTCTCTGGTTCACCCCGTCACGTGGGATTAATTCCCTCCGTGCTGCTTCAGGAACGCCTCGGTGGAAAAGATAACGAACATGGCGGCATCCTTTTCCGGTTGAACAACAACAGGCGAGGTTCCCGGGGGACGGATGACCTTCATACGGGCATCACAGGCCTTCATGGCAGGGACGGCGGCCTTCGCAGTTGCGCCGAGGAGTTCAACGGTTCGTGCGGCATGCTGGACGGCGGCCAGGTTCCTGCTTTCAAGGGCCTTGGTGAGGATGGGGATGGCCTTCTTTGCATTGCCATGTCGTGCAAGGGCATTGGCGGCCTCTATACGGACCGTGATGGATTCATCCTTCAGGGCCTCAAGCAAGGCTTCATTAGGAGAGGACGTTTCACCGGGTAGTCCGAGAGTCTTCGAAAGGCGATTCAGTAAAGATGGCTTAACAGACAGGTCCTCGATACCGGACAGACCAACCGCACCCCAGAAACGGACACCTGCGTCCTTGTCCCTGAGGTTCCTTACAAATTGAGCCGTGGTGGCATTACCAACCTGACGGGCTGCGGCAACAAGCCTTTGCTGATTGTAGGAATTCTTATCATCACGAGCCAGATTCCATGGGGTGGTCCCCTTTGTGAGTTCCCATGCCCGGGCCTCAGGAAGGAAGCCAAGGTCACGGGTTCCTCGAATGTTGGCCGCAAGTTGCCTGCGCATTTTCTTGAGAATCACCGAGTGTTTTCCTGAATCAGCCAGATTCTTGAGATTCTGGGGATCGGACTGACAATCGTAAAGTTCCTCCAAGGGTCGTGATGGACCGGCGAAATGCCATTGGGCGGAGGTCATCTTATCGGCATCTGTGAGCCGATAGAACTCGTGGCGAATTTCCCCAAGGTCTGGCCATGCGGTGGGCTGGTTATAACCCAGATGTGGCATGAAATTGCGGATGTAGAGGTAGCGCTTGTCACGTATGGATCGGGCAAGGTCCTGAACCTCATCCACACGATCGCGGTGCCCATAGACAAACCTGCGGGGAGCAACCGCCTTTTTACCGAGGAAGGGTTTGCCTTCCATATAATCCGGAATATCGACCCCGGCCAAAGAGAGCGCGGTGGGGCCAAAGTCTACGAAACTGACGAGACGGTCGGTACGTGTGCCGTTCCTGGTAGGCACAAGATGACTCCACTTTTCAGGGCAGTACACCATCATGGCAACACGCATGCCTGAATCCAGGAGCGCACGCTTGTGGCGGGGCATGCCCGAACCATGGTCCGAGTAAAAGAAGACGATTGTGTCGTCTGAAAGACCGTCGGCCTTCAGTTGCTTGAGGATGTCGCCCACCTCCTGGTCCATGGCGGAAACGCAGTCATAATAACGAGCCAAAGTTTTCCGAACTACTGGGGTGTCCGGATAGTATGGAGGAAGTGGAACCTTGGCGGGGTCATGAAGGAGGGACTTGGGCAGCTTGGACTGCACATCTCTGACAAACTTGTCATAGGGCCAGACCATGGTCCGGCTCTGGTGGGAGGTCATCAAGTTGAAAATGCTGAAGAAAGGCTGGCCTGCCTTCTTGTTCCGCCAATGGGCAGTTGCACTGGATTCATTCCAGCATGCCTTGATAATAGCCTCATAGTTGCCGCTGTTATAGTCGGTCTTGACGTTGTTACTCGTATAATAACCGACCTTGCGAAGGAAGCTGGGGAATCCGGTCATGTAGTCCGGGATCGGGAAGGCGGACCGCATCTGCTGTGTGCCCTGGGATGTGGCATAGAGGCCATTGATGATGCAGGAGCGGGAGGGCGAGCAGACGGGCGCGCTGGCAAAAGCATTGGTATAAAGTACGCTCTCGTTTGCAAGCTTATCTATATTAGGCGAATCAGCGAATTGGTCGCCGTAGCAACCGAGCGTGGGGCTCATATCCTCAGCGGTGATCCAGAGGATGTTTGGGCGCTCGGCCGCGAAAACCATTAATGGTGCAAGGATTGCAAGGACTATGGAAAGGATTCGGACGATCATGTATTTTTTAGGATTTGAACCAAGGAAAGACCAATAGACAATTTGGGCAAGCTGTTTGCGTTTTCACCAATATATCTTTTCAACTTGCAGAACCCCTCATACAAAAGAAAATCTCATCTCCCAATTTAACTTACCTAAAAACATGAAGAACTTCCTTATATTATTACCATTGATTCTCGGTTTTACGCTTGTGGCGGATGACAAAAAAGAACACGAGACACCTGTAAACAAGAAAGAGGAACCCAAGAAAGAGGACCCTAAGAAAGGCAAGACCCACAAGGTAACGAGGGACACGTTCAAGCTGGAGTTTGAACTGGATGGGACATTCATGAACCCGAACGCCCGGGAAGTCTCAATCGAGACGAAGTCCTGGGGTCTACTGAATGTGCTGAATGCCCTACCCCAAGGAGCATTGGTAAAGAAAGGCCAGAGATTGATCACCCTGGACTTTGAGAAGATTGATGAAAAAATCAGGGATCTCCGTTTTGAGCAGGAATTAGTCACCCTTGACCTGCAGGTTGCCGAGGCGGAACTCAAGCTTATGGAAGTCACTTCCCCCATTGAGCTAAAGGCTCTCGAACGAAAGAATAATCATGTCAAGGAAGACCTGAAACGATATAGGGAAATCCAAAGACCACGACAGGAGAAGGCAGCCGAAGTGTCCTTAAAAAGTGCCCGGGACTCGCTTGCATATGCCGAGGAGGAATTGAAGCAACTTCGAAAAATGTATGAAGCTGATGACCTGACCGAGGAGACGGAAGAAATCATCCTGCAACGAGCTGAGTCCGCCGTTGAGAAGGCAAAGTTCTATCTAGAAGGCGCCGAAATAAAAAAGGAGGAAACCCTCAAAATAAGTATCCCGCGGGCATCCATAGAGGCAGAGGAAAATGCACGGCAAAGTGAACTCAACCTAAAGACCAGTCGCAAGACTCATCCGGTCACACACCTAAAGAAAAGCATTGCCGTAAAAAAGCTCCGACTACAGCTGGAAAATGTAAAGGAGAACCTTGCACGACTACAGGCCGACCGTGCAAAGATGCATGTACCCGCACCTATTTCCGGAACACTTTTTAGAGGAACAATGGAAAAGGGGAAATGGTCCGGTTCTGCAGGTTTGGACCCAAGGATGCGAAAAGGTGGAACCATCAAGCCCAACGAAATATTTATGACCATTGTCCCTGGAGGCCAGCTATCCATCCATACAACTGCTCCCGAGAAACACCTGCTTCACATGGTCAAAGGGTTGCAGGCGGAAGTTCGCCCAACAATAGACCCTGACATGAAAATGAAAGCAGTCGTAGGCGAGGTATCATTGACACCCATTGCCCCCGGCAATCATGGGGTCACGATGCATATCAAACTGGAGAAGGACTCCCCCATTCGTGCAGGAATGACTGCAAAGCTCAAATTTGTCCCCTATCTGAATAAAGAAGCTCTCTGGGTTCCCAAAGGTGCATTATTTGAAGAAAAGGAACCCGGCAGTTATTTCGTCTACATCCATCGGGCTGACCGAAAACCCAAGAAGGCAAATGTTGAACCCGGGATAAGATCTGGAGAAAAGGTCGAGATCCTCAAGGGTTTGCGTGCCGGTGCGGAAATCCTCCTTGAGAAACCCGGGAAGTGACCAATTACCAACAGTGGGTTGCCTTCTTTTGTGCAACTCTGATAACACTCTGTCAGGCGCAGGCTGAAATTGAACGCCCTGATCGCCTGCCGGAGATCACCCCACCCACAGGGAAAAGCATCCAGACATCCA
>JABJCN010000038.1 GCA_018668635.1 Opitutia bacterium | reverse complement strand
GATTACTTTGACATCTCTCCAAGGCAAAGGTTGTTCAATACGCCCCATGCGATCGCTCGGGTCCACAAGACAACAGCCAGGGACTACAGGATCACCCTAAGTGCAGAGACCAGTGCTGATCTTGATAGTCAGGCACTAACCTACAAATGGACTGTACTTCGAGGTGACAAAAACCGGATAAAAATCGAGACCAAGGGCCCAAATGACCCAATCGCAAAAATCACCGTACCCTGGCATAACAGACGAGCGATAAACCCGGGTGCAAAGATTCAGTCAAACCGAGTAGATATCGGCCTTTTTGTATTTAATAAAAATCATTGGTCAACGCCCGCTATTTTCAGCATTTATCATCCGGACAACCAGGAACGATCCTACGATAAATCCGGCAGGATCAAGACCGTCACATATGACCCTTCAATATATACTGACCCCAGAATAGATGCACCGGCAGACTGGACCGACACGTATAATTATGAAAAAGGTAAACTCATGGGGTGGTCTCGTAAACGCAAGGATCAACCCTCTCAGGAATTTACGCCTGAAGGTCGGCTCATTATAGAAAAAGATGCATCCGGGAATCCAACTCGGACCACTGGGGTCAGGTATGTCCCCAAACGTCTGGAAAATGGAAGTTTTCGGCTGGAACAAGAGTCGCTGAAAGGATCGTAGGAAACTGGGTTGACGCTAGAATGCCATTCCCAAGCCTATACTGAACTCATTCCCTCGTGAAAGGGCAAATCCGTCAGTTTTTTCCCATACGGGAAACTTCCAATCAGCACGGAACATGGTAGTCCCCCAGTATCGGACGAACACGGGGCCAGAGTGGACCCGACTTCCGGAAAGCGGTGCGGTCAGCGTCTTACTGGTACCTGCGTATCGGGCAGAGATGTCCCACATAAGATAGGTCCCGGTGACATTCTCATCATCAAACCAGGGCTTGAATCCCCAGTTGACATCAAGACCGACCTCATTGCCCTCACGCATTCCCCGGTCTCCATCGCCATTGATCCAGACGAATACATCATAGAGTTGGTAGAAAAGACGATCGGGATGGTCCTTGAATGGATAACCCTCGTAACTGTAGGAAAGGCTCAAGGCCAGGTCGAGACTGCCGTCGCTCAGTGGAAAATTGCCAGCGGAACTTCCTGTAGGTAAACGCATTGATGGAGTGAATCCATAGTTCCAGGTTGCACGAGGGGCATTGGTGTAGCGTTTTAATGGCAATCCAAGAATGAGGTCACCCCACCCTTCATTGCTCTCGAATATGGAACCCATGCCTGACTGTTCACGGCGTGACTGGTTAAGATACGGAAGTTTGGCGGTTATACGCATGGATTTGTCCATGGTGTAGACGGCCTCCAGCCATGTCTTGCGAATATGTCGCTCAAGACCCAGCGGATTTACAATTGAGTCGCGACCGGACAGCAGCTTGTCCGAACCGTAGGATTCATGGCGAATCTGGATGCCATAGCCACCTGACCAACGCGGAGCCATGTCCATGACGGGTTGGTGGGCATGGGCGAGACTAGCCATCAATAGGAAAGACAGCCAACGTATTCGGGCAGGATTCATATCCATCGGTCGTTGAACTTTAGATTACTTGTCCGATTTCTGTGTCCTGACAGACTTGCCATCCTTACCCTTCGAGTACGCCTCGACCGGCTTATAGCCTCCCTTTCGAATACTCTCAAAAACCTTCTTGAGATCAGGTTTGGCATCCTTCTTCAACTTGATTGTCAGGAGCTGATTCTTGGCATCGAGTCTGATGCCCTGCCCTTTCTGCTTCGTGTCGACAAAGTTGAGTTTGCAAAGACCCTTGCGCAATCCATTGGCACAGAAGGAACAGACAACCCCATCCACCTTGATGATGAGTTCATCAGCAGCAACGACTTGGGGAACAGATTTGGTTTGTGAGGGAGATGACTTGTCAACCAGACCGGCTATTAGTACAGGCGCAGCAAGCAAGGCGGCGAATAGAAGTATAGAGATTTTTTTGGAAATTTGCGTTGTTATCATGGTTTCGAATGTTGCTTAAAGTTGGGTTGAAAAATTTCAAACACGGGCCAAACCCGTACCAACTTCACAACAAACGGACACAATGAAACTTCCAAGAGGGCAACGATCTTAAAACCCGGGTTTCGTAAACGAAATTGGAAACCACTGAAGTATGATCCATTCCATACAGGGAAAAATTAAGGGAATGGCTGGTCAACACCACTGAAGGCAAAAGGCGGGCATCCGACCAAGCTTCCTTGTGAACGGAGACCTGCTCACAATCACAGGGTTGTTCCGGTGCATCTTCAGGACATCCCGAAGTCTTTCCCTGATCACAACAGGAGTAAGGGGATTCGACATCAGTTAACACCGAAGAAAGCACATCACCCAAGCAACAGCAAACCGGATTAAGAATCGCTACTGCGAGAAGGATGGATGCCATCTGGTTTTTCAAACTCATGCGCTGTAGATACAATATCGTCACGGATTCATACATTTGTCAATGCGCTGATACTAAATCAGGAGCATTCTAAATACAAACCGACGTTCAAATCTACCAAAAATACAATACATCTATCTCGTAGATTGCACTGCAATTGTTTGTGCTTTTATGTAATTCTTTTATTTTTTTTTCTTTATTTACTTGCACTGCAATCTCTATGTATACAGAAAAGGCAATCACCCAACACCTGATAAATCGCATCCTGTAACTAATGTCTGAATCCAAGACCGTAACCATCCGCGTACCAGCGGAGACCTACGAACAGATTCGGGAGGCATGCGGGGATCTGGGGGAAGCATTCAACTTCAACCAGTTTGTGAACCACAGCCTGCACTCGACACTCGATATTATCAATCACGAGGAAGATCAGATACCCGTGCCACGCTTTGCGATGATGGCACGGTTCATGAAGAACTATAAGTCGGCCACATTCAACCTGCCACCTCTTCCCAACAATGGTGGAACAACCAACGGAGGCTCAGAATCCTGAACGGGATCGACCAAAGGCCATGAAAAAACTAGCCCGCCTCTGGTTCCCCCTCTTGGTCTTCCTGGCTTTTCTATCCGCACTTTTCAGCAGTGATCTACTGGTTAAACAACTGGGAGAGAATGTCTCACTGGTGGCTCGTAATACCTTTATTTACGGTGTACAAATTGGAGTTTGGTTGTCCGCAGCATTGTTACTCAATCGCATTATTGAGCTAGTATTCTGGGATGGGTTTGTTGGGACTGTATCTGGACGTAAAGTTCCGCGTTTGCCAAAAGACGTCACCGCTTTAAGCCTTTTTATACTCGCAGGAATAGGGGTTACAGCAACGGTATTCGATAAATCCATAACAGGCATTCTGGCCACCTCCGGTATCGCCTCCATCATTATCGGGTTGGCTCTGCGAAATATCATCCTGGATATGTTCATCGGGTTGGCGATCCATGTGGAAAGACCCTTCAAGATCGGCGACTGGATTCAGGTTCACCGCAACCGCCGCGAGACTCACATCATCGCGATGGTCATTGAGATCAACTGGCGCACGACCCGTCTGCGCACGACGGAGAACAACATGATCGTTGTACCCAATAACGTAATTGGAACCTCCATACTTACAAACTACATGGAGCCCAAGCCCCACTTCAGGATCGATCTGCCCTTCCTCATCGACTTCGAGGTTTCATCTGATCGTGCCAGCCGTGTGTTACAAGCCGGCATCATGGCTGTGGCCGGAGAGAACGGTATCCTGGAAAAACCGGAACCGGAAGTCCGCCTGAAGGAATCCACACTTGAAGGACAGCAGTATGAGGTTCGCTTCTTTATCCTTCCGGTTCATATATCACCAAATGAGTCCAAGGATGTAGTTAACCGCAGTGTACTGGATCACCTCAAGCGGTCCGGCATATCCCCCGCACAACCAAAGGAGGAAATATACATTTCCCGGCAGCAAAAGCGTAATCTGGATACGGGGCAGGACAAAGATATATACGAACTCCTCTCCAGAACAGAATTGTTCCGCAACCTCAGTATTGATGAACTCATGCAGGTATTTTCCAGCATGAAGCGACGAAAACTACACAAGGGAGACGCCCTATACAGACAGGGGGAAAAGGGGGACACAATGTTCCTTCTTCTTGAGGGGTTGCTAAACAGTTCCATCCAGCTACAGGAATCCGATGAACCAGCAAGAGTGGAGTCCATCAAGGCAGGTTCCCACTTTGGCGAGGAGACGGTTATGCTCGGCACACAACGTCCATCAACGATGCAGGCTGCAACGGATGCAATTGTTTACGAAATTGCGAAAGACCAGATGAAGGAAATCCTTATCCGCCGAGGCGATCTCCTCTCCATGCTAAACGAGGACATCGCCGTCAGTGCAAGTAAGATTACAACCAAGAAAAAATCTGTTACCCGCAAGCGAAAGTCTCCTGTAAAAAAAGAGCAAACAAAGTCCAAGATGCAAAAAGCGGTTCAGACACTCTTCAGCTTTATTTAACCGAACATCAAACCAAGACAAAAAATGAGTACTCATGGAATTCATAAGAATGATTGCCGTATCAAAAGATTTATAAAAAAGAATAATTGGGCGAAAACGAACGGGATACACCCGTTCGCCCGAAGCTATAAACTCCCTGTAATACTGCTCCTCGGATTATTTATCTTATTCTTCCTGCCAATTGAAATAACCGCCCAAGATGCACCGGCGGAACAATCAGAACCCATCCTGACCTCCAAGCGGATCCGATTGAGCTACATTGATCCGGCGCGTTGCCTGCAAATTCTTTCTGTCTATGGCGTCAAGATCGGTTCCCCCGGTAAGGCTGCAGACCTAAAGTCCCTCCCGGTTGTGCATGCACTTCCCTCAACCAAGTTTCATGATACGCTGCCCAAGCAGGAAACAACGTTCCCACAGACTGAGACAGACCCAATCAACGAGATCATAATCTTCTACGATTCCAATGAACCCGGACAGTACAGTCGAATCGTCACCATCATTGAGGAGCAGATCGATCTGCCCGCACGACAAATCATCATAGAAGCGATGGTGCTGGAGTTATCCTCCACCGCACTGCGGGAACTCGGCGTCAAATGGGAACTCAATCAACCCGGGGCGGGTAACTTCTTTAGCGAAAAGACAGTAACCGGAGGCACCACCCCACTGCTCATAGGCAACATCGCCTATCCGGCAATAGATTCCGCCGCCCAGCTTGACATTACCACCACCAACATCTTCCGCGAGTTTAACACTCGGTTGCGTGCACTTGTCGAGACCGGTTCCGCGCAAGTCCTCTCCCGACCGAGTGTACTCACTCTGGATAACCGCATGGCCACCATCAATGTCTCTGAGCAAATCCCCATTGCCAAATCGAGATTCCTATCCAACGGCAACTTTGCCTCTGTGGATTTTTCAAATGTGACTGCCGGCATCCAGCTGGCTGTTCGACCCCGAATCAACAGGAACGGAGCCGAAGTCAGTTTGCAAATCAATGCCTCCGTTACGGCAAAGGTCCCCAACGCTGATCTTGAGATCAAGGACAGTAACGGCAACGTGATTGCCAAGTCTCCAACTCTTTCCGTACGCGAG